>CAYZKO010000013.1:0-8234 GCA_964479315.1 uncultured archaeon | reverse complement strand
AAAAATGTTCTTGGTTGTTTTATGTATGGGAAGGCCTTACCGCCGAGGGTGGCTATAAAATCTAAATCGTCCTCCTCGGCTGGCCTTATACGTGCTTCATAAACAGCTCTATCTCGCCCTCCGATACTGCACACCCCCCATATTTTAGCGAATAGAGGGCAGACCTCAGGGCCTCCCTATCGTCCTTCATCCATCTGAGAAAGCCCTTCTCGTAGGCGTAGGCCACCAGATCGACGCTTCTCACTACAAATATATCTTTTATGATCTCTCTTCCCTCCTCAAGGCGGCGCTTATCGACTTTCACCCATCTATGTATTTTTCTAGAAAGGCGGGCCCTCAGGAGCTCGGGGTCCTCTATCACGAGGCGGAGGGTCCTCTCATCCATTACGAGGAGCTTGTCTGTGCGAGAGGCAAGCACCACTGCCTCCAGCTCGCCAGGATGTAAAATTTTTATGGGGCCCCTAGAGGTGTAGAAGGCTGAGTTAAGTAGTTTGCCGAGCTCCTCCACCAAGGACATCTCGGTAGGTGTAAGGCTCCTAAGCTTTAATTTCTTGCCGATGTAGGACTCTATCTGGCGAGCGCTCCAGCTATACATTTTCTTTCTGACAGGATAAAGATAGACCTCCTTGTAGACGGCCGGGGTGATGAGGAAGTCAGCGTCGATGTAGTCCAGCACCCCCAGGAGGCATGTATTGGAGAGGCTTATGAGCGGTCCGGCGTCGAAAACTATCCTCATCCCAACAACCTCCTTAGACCGTTTACTCTATCCGTCAAACTAATTTTATACTCCTCCTCATCGTGTATTGTTGTTTTTCCTATGTAGTCCACGAGCTCGTTGAAGTCTGCCCCCGTGAGCTCCACCGCCCTCCTTATGGAAAGTCCTGCGGCATAGGCGTAGGCTGCCATCTTGAGCCTTGCCTTATCCAAAAGGGAGTACACGAAGTTTCCGAGCTCCTCATCAATATTGGCGATTATGCCAGCTATCCTCTCGGGGGGTAGGCCCTCCTCTACCGCCTGTAGCAAAAGTTTCTTGTAGCTGGGCCACTGGGGACTGCCTACGATATGGTGCTTAGACACGAGTTTGGAGAGGGCATAGGCAACAACTGCCTGTTGGGCCTTTTCCCTGTCATCCTCCTCCACTGCCCTATAGATGAGCTCTATAGCCTCCTCCCTAAGCCTCCTGCTGTCCTCCCTCTTGAGGGCGGTGAGTATCACCACCACACCTCCTTATGCAATATGAAAGGATACCAATAAGGGAGTTTACCTCCTTTTCCGTCACAGCTCCCCTCCTATAGGCTGCCATTATTCCCTTGACAACCTCCTGGGGATTGTGGCGCTGCGTGAGGGCTGTAAGTTCGACAAGGAAACGCTCCAGCGTGCGCCACGTCTGTAGGCGGATGGGGAAGCGGGTTGTAGGGCGGTACTTTTTTGTATAAAGCTCGTAGAGGACGACGGCCACGGAGTGGGAGAGGTTCAAAGCAGGATATTCTTGCGAGGTGGGAATGGTAACTGTAAAATCACAGAGGTCGAGCTCCTCGTTGGTGAGCCCGCTGGGTTCTCTTCCGAAGACAATAGATACCCTTTCCTCTGAGTGCCAGTAGGGTTCTAAAATTTCTGCCATCTTACGGGGATCGATGGGGGTCCTCCTTATCGTTTTCTCATTGGGCTTCGCCGTGGTGCCCACAACAACGGCACTATCCTCCACCGCCTCCTCTAGTGTTTTAAAAATTAGGGCCCGTTCGAGAACATCCTTGGCATGGACGGCCCACGTAAGGGCCTCCTCCGAAAGGTGGTGAACAAGGGGGTTTACAAGGGCGAGCTCGTGTATGCTGAAATTTTTAAGAAGGCGGGCCACGCTGCCTACGTTGCCTGCATAGTGGGGTTCCACCAGCACCACGCGGAACATGCCATAAAAAGGTAGCCCCTCAATTAAAAGGTGTTGACCCGCCGCCTCCTAATGGGCCTGTTCTTCCTCCTGCCGGTCCTGGCCTCCACCCTCCTCGTGGAGTGCAACGGACGTATAGAAATAAACTATACGATGGATGAGGCCCTTAGGTCTTTGGAAATGCCGCAGGATCTTGAGGTGGCCAGGGTTTTCGTGGCATACTTGAAACTCCCCTCCAACCTTAAATTTTTTAATCCTGGGGTCTCCGCCTCCCTCCGTTCCCTCTCCGACGCATTGAGGGACTATGAATTGAGACTGGAGACTGTTAAGAAAATTTTAGAAGAAAGGAATGTTAATCTCCAGGTAGAGGAAATTGGGGAGGATGTAAATATTGCCTCCAGACTTGCTAAGACAATTTCAGAGGGGATAGACGCCACCTATGCAGATCTAAAACGTTTTGCAAGCAAGCCCAGATGCGGATACAGGCCAGACCTGAGGCCGGTGGAAAAGATGGAGGACTTGGCGGAGCTTTTGTCGAGCATACTATCAAGGGTGGAGCACGTGCGCCTAAAATTATCGGATGTGAACATGCCGGCCACTGAGCTTGCAGCCCTCCAGTCTCTGCTAAATCCCCCCTATACACGCCATGAGATCGACACGCTGGTGGCCTCCGCCAGAACAGACAGGGAAGTACTTGAAGGGGTGTTCAATCCTTCTAAGGAAACCTTGCTGGACATCCTAGAGCTGGCGGAGAAGACGAGGAACAGGAATGAGCTTAAAAATATTCTGGAGAGGATGATAGAAACGAGGTTGGGTAATTTTACGCTAGAGGAGGCAAAAAACTTTATAGTTAAGAATGCTGACCGCCTTAGAAGGAGGGAAAAGATAGATTATTTCCTGAAACTTTATGGTAGGATGGAGGAGCTTTTGGAAAAAAAGGACTATGGGGCTGCGGTTGTGGTGGCCCAAAAGCTTGTGAGGTTGGCAAAATTTATCCTAGAGGGTGGGTATGTGGAGGAGAGGGGGCCGGATATATTTCCTTTGGTGCTACTCATTTTAATAGCTCTGGTGCTCATCTTCTTCTGGAGGAGGCGCAAAAATGAGGAAGGTGCTGATGTTCCTCTTGATATCTGAAGTCCTTGGCGTGCCCCTCATTGGTGTGCAGTGCTCTCCCCAGGTCTATGCCCACGAGCTTTTCTCCTGTAAAATCTTTTTTAGCTCTACAGAGAGTGATAAAGTTATTTTTAATGTAAATGGGGAAGGTCCGTTTTTAGTGGAAGAAAGGATAGATGTGATCCTCCGACCAGGGGTTGTAAGCGAAAGGGAGGTAAATGTTTGGGCCAAGGATGTTGGTAGGGGTAAAGTTTTTGTTCGTGGGGAAGGATGCGGGGCCTATGCGGAGGTGGAGGCAATAAATCCGCCCCTTAGCGTGATAGTGGAGGGCAAGGACCTGGAGCCGGGCAAAGAAAATTATCTGAAGGTGCACCTCGTAGGTAAGGCCCATGGAGTGACCCTTTGGATGGAGGGGCCCTCCTCTTTTGGGCTGGAAGGAAACTATGAAGCGGGGGAGGTGGAGGGGAGGAAGAGTGTGGATGTAAAATTAATTGTTCCTCCCTACGCCTTTGGAGAACATGAGCTGAGCCTGTATGTATCCTTTACAGACGCAAGGGGACAGCATCTCCTAAAGTATCCGGTGAAAGTTAATGTGGCGCTTCCTCTATGGATATACGGACTGATCCTGGCCCTACTGGTTGTGGTGTATATCTTTTACTGGAGGAAAGGGCGCGGCACTGTAAAGAAGTGAGCTACCTCAACTCTATGATGTCGCCGTCCTTCAGCACATAATCTTTTCCCACATTTATAAATTTCTCTCCCTTCCAGAGGCGTGCTTGCCTGAACTCTATTCTTATCCTTTCCGATAAAGTATGGACTGTGGAGCCTTTGGGCAGTACCACAGCCTCGCTGGAAACTTCCCCTTTTGGGGGCTTCGTAAAAACCCTTACAAGGTTTAGGGCCCTAAAGAGCTCCTCCTTGGTGGACGCGCCTTTAAACACCACCCAGGGCCAGGGCAGGGGCCTATAGTCCCCATTAAAAATTATAATGGCAGGTATAAATTTTACTCCCTCATCCAGGGCCATGAACAAATCGTTAGGCGTTATCCTGCCATATGGAACCACCACGGCGTTGTGGATGCCGAACATCTGGAGCACCTCCAGGAACTCCTCCCTCTCCCCCACAAGGAGGCCCTCACTCAGAAACTTTATTCCGCCATGGGGCTGTCTTTCCACCTTCACAGGGGGAGCCTCCTTATTTGGAAAAATGTCATTCTTCCTAAGGACGTCCACCAACACCCTGAATTCCTCCTCCGGCTCCTCCCTGAGCACAAGGGCTAGGTGGTCCGCTGCACGTATGGAAGAGAAAACGGTGGGGGCAAAATGAGAGTCTTCAAAGCCTGGAAAATATGAAGGAAGTTCTACTAGCTGTATCCTCCCGCCACCACTCTCCATTATACCTGGCGTTGGTTTATGCGTCTCGAGGGGTCTGGGCGTGGAGGGGGTGTTGGCCCCCGTAAGGGTGTTGAGGATATAAGATTTACCTGAGTTGGCAAAGCCCCAAAGCACCACTTGATACCCCATTTTTGGAACTAGGACGCTCCTTCCTTTTCTCTTGCTCTTCCTCTCCTTCAAAAGCTCCCTGCGGAGCTCAGCAAGGCGCCTCATTAACTGTTTTCTCATGTTCTCCGTTCCCTTATGTTTGGGTAGATAGCGCAGGGCCTCCTCGAGGTGCATTATTTTCTCTCTAATGCCCTTTGCAGATGAATATTTCTCCATGGCTTTATTAAATTCGGGAGGTGCATTCATTGGCATGAAAACCCCTCCACCACCACGAGGTGAAAAGTGTTTCTCCACTCCCGCCTACAGCGTATCCTCTTCCTCACTCTTTCAAAGAGGGGGCCCTCCTCAAGGACAATAAAAAATCGTTCAGTGTAATCAAAAACTTCTTCCAGGAAGGCATCCACAATCCCCTTCTCATCCCACCAGGAGGAGGAAGCCTCAGGCCAGGGCTCAAGGTAGGGAGGATTAAAAATTACTGAGTCGTAGTAGCCCTGCACATGCTCAAAGAGGTCAGACAAAATTGTTCTAACCTTTACGTGATTTAATTTAGCATTAAGGCGGGTGTTGAGGACGGCCTTGGGATCGATGTCGCTGGCTGTAACCCTTGCCCCCCTAAGGGCCATGGCCACGGATATGTAGCCGCTGCCAGAGCCTACTTCCAGAACCCTCTCTCCCCTCTTTATTTTCTGCTCCACCACAGAGAGGAGAAAAAATGTATCCTCCGCCGGTGGGTAGACGCCGGGTAGGAGGACAAACCTCATTCTACCCTCCTCACCTCCACCTCCTCGCCATTTTTTATGGCCTCCTCTATCCTCCTACCCTCGGGACTTCCCCTAGGTATTTTTATGTTGCCCTTGGTGTCTGTAGGGAAAAATCCCAGGCTCTCCCCCCGGACAAGGACCTCATAGATGCCCTGCTCCTGAGTTCTTATAACCACCCTTTTTCTTCTAATGGCAATCCTTGTCATATCCTTGTCCTCCACCACTTCAACGGGGAGGCCAAGCTTTTTCTCGATCTCTGCCACCCGCTTTCCGCCCTTACCAATGACGTGGGGCACATCCTGGGGGGAGACGTAGATAAAGACCTTTCCGCCCTTCACCTCAGCCCTGAAGGGTATTCCTAATATTTTTCCAAGGACTTCGCGCACTCCCTTCTCCGCATATTTTTCAAGGGGGCTCTCTCCACTTACAGGTACTACCACCGTCTCCTCTCCATAGGTATAAATTTCGTATTCGAGGTTCCCTGTTGCAAAATCCCTCACCTCCACCACAGGCCTCGCAAGGTCTGCCTCGGTCATGCCCGTGGGCACCTTTACCACCAGCTCAAGGGTGTAGACCTTCTCAATCCTTCCTCCCCTTATAAAAATTATTGTATCAATGACTTGCGGGACTATTCCCAGCTCCACCCTCCTCACAAATCTCTGCACAGCCTCTATGGGCCTCGACGCATGCACAACTCCTATCATGCCCACCCCCGCCAGCCGCATGTCTGTAAAAATATCAAAGTCCCTCTCCTTCCTCACCTCATCGTAGACGGTATAATCCGGCCTCACCAGGAGGAGCACGTCGGCGGTTTTCTCCATATCCCCCTCGAGAGGAGAGTACTGCGTAACATCTGGGGGCACCTGAAGGTCCCGTGGGCTTTCCATGGTCTTCACAATTTTACCCATAGACCTGTAGAACTCTATTAGGGCCTGGGCAAAGGTGGACTTGCCTGCCCCAGGGGGGCCGGCAATGAGGATACCCTCCGCCCTTTCCCTCAGGCGCTGGAGGAGCTTATGGGAGGGGCCGTAGCTCTCGAGCGTAACCTTTGCCACAGGCCTCACGGCGGTGATCTCCCACGCCTCTGAGAAGGGTGGATAAGCTATAACGATGCGGTAATTTCTCAGCTGCACAACGGTGGCCCCTTCCCGCTCTATCTCTATATAACTTTTTACATCCCTCTTGGCCATCTCCACAATCTCCTTGGCCATCTCCTTGAGCTCCCTCCTCGTTATGGGCTTCTCTCCCGCCTCCTCAAGGACATAGGCGCCGTCCACCCAGCGCTTCCTCAAGGGAACGACCCCTTCCTTAAGGTGCACAGACGCCACGCCCTCCTCAAAATATTTCACAATGGAGGGCTCTTGGCGCTCGCCCTCTGGCGCAAAGTAGAGCACAGGCAGTCCGTAGGCCCTTGCAACCTCCGCCTGCACCCTGTCTGAGGTTACGAGGAGGGCTTCCCTTTCCTCCGCCAGCTTCCTAATTTGTGCATCCACATATACATTTTTTGCTGTGGCTATTTGGTCAGGCCTTACCTCTTCCCCCTCAAACACCACCTCTACGTAGCCTCTCCGCCTCAGCTCCTGGAGCCTCTTGAGCTCCTCAAGGCCCACAAAACCCGATTCCTTTCCCCTACTCGCCTGGTACTCGAGCTCGCTCAGGCTGGCCCTGTGGATAATTATGGTGGCTCCCCTCCACTCCCCCTTCTCCACCCTCTCGGTGATAATGCCGTTTATGATGGCCGAGGTATCGGGCACTATCTTCACGCTTGTGTGGTGCACCCATCCCTTTAAAAAGGGTGGGGGGCAGCTAAATATATGGAAATACATGTGCTGCAGGTGGTGGATGTGGCTCTGGCAAAAAAGGTGCTCACCCAGGACTGGGCGAAGAGGACAGGGGCATATATGAGGGAAGAAATAGGTGGTAAAAAGGGGCCCTTCCTCATAGTGAGTGGTGATCCGGCCCCCTTCTTAAGGACTGGGGCCTTTGAGAGGGTTGAGAATGAGGAGGAGCTTGTGAAGGTTGTGGAGAGGGAAAATGAGGATGTAGCAGCGGGGGTGAGCCTGCTTGGAGTCTGAAGCTATCCTTTTCTACCAGGCAGCTGGCATCGTAATTATTGGGGTGCTGGCCACCTGGCTCCTTACGGAGGCACTTTTCAAAAAATTGAGGAGCTTGCCACTCACAGAAGAACAAAAAAGAACAATTGTAAGCTTCAAGGGCATTGTGGAGGTAATCCTTTACATTATTATTGTCCTTACGGCGCTCTCCGCCCTCGGCGTAGATATTGTCCCCCTCCTTACCTCGCTGGGTATTGTTGGCGTCGCCGTCTCCTTGGCCGTAAAGGACCTCTTGGCTGACTACGTGGCGGGCCTCGTCCTCATTGTGGGAAGATCGCTGAGGAAGGGCCAGAGAATAAAGATTTTGGATAAAGGAATCGAGGGTGTGGTGGAGGAAATAGGTTGGAGGCAGACTACGCTTCTTGATGGAGAAAAGATTATCACTATCCCCAACAGGGTAGTGGCGGCCTCCACCATCATGTATTTAAAAGAGTGAGCTGTGTAGTTTTTAAGCGTTGCCTTCCCTCTACGTAGGGGCCCGTAGCTCAGCCTGGAAGAGCACCCGGCTTTTAACCGGGGTGTCGGGGGTTCGAATCCCCCCGGGCCCGCTGATGTGGGCAAAAGCTTCATAAAGACTATCTCTCCAACTTCCCCGTGGAGAAGGGGGCCTTTGAGCACGTGCTCAGGGTGGCAAGGCTCAGCCTCACAAAGGAGGAGTATGATAAAATTATGAAGGACGTGGACTCTATACTTTCCCTGGCCAAGCTACTGGACGAGTTGAGGTTCGAGGGCTCCTTTGAGCAGGAGGTCCTCAATAGCCTGAGGGGGGACGAGGTGGCCCCCTTTGGGGGAGACCTAACCCCCCTCTTCCCCAAGAGGAAGGAAAGGTTTTTGGAGGTGCCAAAGAACCTATGATGGA
>CAYZKO010000012.1:0-8329 GCA_964479315.1 uncultured archaeon | reverse complement strand
CATGCTCTTATCCCCCACCCACACGCTTATAGCACTAACGTTTTGTGAAAAGTAACGTTATTGGTATTTTCGTCGGCATCTCCACTATAGCTCCTTTGTTGTAGTTTCTTGGCCAAGAGGATCATCTACTGCCTTGTATTTGTGGATAGATAGACAAGTCTAATATTTGTGTAGCCACCGCACCCAAGAAGTCTTTAACCTCATTCTGTCAGACATTGAAAAATATTTTTTAGCCGGTAGACTATTTTAAAATCTTTCCTACCTACATCTCCCTCAAATAAATCTTCTTATACGGTACTGTTGGGATGATGGAGACCTCGATGACGCCGGGTATGTCCTTTATTTTTGAGCGCAGCTCTTCCACATCGTCGATGTCTGGGACGAGCTCGATCACGGAGTTGCCAAAGGGGCTCTCCCTGCGGTGGAAGGTGTTTCCGTAGAGGGCTATGAGGGGCTCGATGTCGTCGTGGAGGAAGGGAAGATATTCTACCGACACCGTTCTATATTTCTGCCTGAGGAGGACGATAACGCGCTCTGCGCCTATTTCCGCAAGGCGCAACTTAAATGGGGAGGGGCACCTACCGACGGTAAAATATCCTTCTTTGGGCTCGAAGTCTGCAACCATGTAGAGATAGTCGGGCATGCCCTCCATTATGGGGATGTCGAGGGAAAGGGCGAGCTTCACCTGGTCCGGGGTGAGGGGGACAAGGGAGATGTCCCTCTCGGCATGGGGTATTGAGCGGATGAGGCGCTCCTCTATTTCTTCTCCAAAAACAGCAACTGAGCCGCTCTCCGGCAGGAGGTCCACAAGCTCCATCACACCACCGGCATCTCCTTCTCCACACTACCTGTGAGGGCATCTATTATTAAACGGACGTGTTTCCTCCCCCTGGCCGTCACAAACCACACAGGCCTGTATATTGTGTAAACGTCCTTTGGGACGACGCCCGGCCATATTGACCTCACGATGTCCGGAGCCCTTTCTTTATCGAACACGGGAGATATTATTTCATCCTGGGAGAGCTCCACGGGCGCCCTGGGCAGCTCCCTGAGGGAGGGCACAAGGGGATGGTCAGGCACAAGGGGGAGGTCGATCTCCAGGGGCGTAAAGACCCTTCCCCCCTCTATCCTTACGAGTCCTGCCCTCCTTAAAGCATCAAGGTCTGCATCGAAGGTGGGGAGTTTTGCAAGGAGGCGGAGGGCCTCGACCTCAAGGCCTATATTGTTTTTTACTGTGACAAGTAGTCTGCGCTGGCCCCTCGTAAGCCTATAAAGATACTTCAGGCCCTTAGAGAACACGAGCTTTCCGTCCTTCACATGAACAAATTCCCCTTCGTAGCTGTCTATATAACAAACAAGGTTTTGGGCTGTGTGGGAGTAGTAGGTGAAAAGCACCTCCCAAACGGGCACAAATTTAAGCACAACGCTCTCCACCACCGCCGCCCCAAACACCCTCCCAAGGAAGCCCCCCACATGGGATTTTGCTATCTCCTCCGCATCCTCCCTGCTTATCCTCACCGTAAAGGCCATCTCCCTCCCGCGCTCCTCGCCCCTCTCTTCCCCCCTCTCCACAACTTTTTCCTCCTCCTCGAGCTCGTCCACAGCCACCTCCCTCCCCTCGTGCTGGCTCTTGCGGGGGCGCACCCTCATGATAAAGGCCCTGGAGGTGGCGTCGGACCGGTCCCCCACAATGGCAACACCCACGGGAAGCCTCCTCATCTTAACACCGCTGTATTCCTTTGGCAAAATTGTGGGCATCCTCTTTTCCACAGCCTTCACATCCTCCCCAAACACAAGCTTGTGCACAATGAGGAGGTCGATCTGGGAGAGGACCCTGGGGTCTATGGCGGAGGGCTGTTGGGTGGCGAAGACGAGGGAGCAGCCTGGACGCCTCCCTTGCTTCACATACTCTATCAACGGCTCTGTGGCGGGCGTCTTCTTCGTGCCTGAGGGGATGAGGGTATGGGCCTCGTCTATGAAGAGCCATACAGGGGGGATGTCTATCTCCTTTTTCTTTGAAACAGGTAAGTCGAGGAGCTCGGCGGCAACGCTGCGGGTAATAAGTTTTCTTGCCTGGAGAATCCTCCTGGCCATGACCCCTATCACAAGGGCCCCCACATTTTCGTCAAGGAAGGAGATGTCAAGGATGGAGATCTTTCCCTTTTTTATGATCTCGGAGAGGGGGGTCCCCTCCTTGTCAAAAATGCCCCAGCTCCTGGCTGCATAGAACCTTGAGAGCACTGCCCTCACCGTCTCCCTCTTGAAGCCGTGGGACCTATCTAGAACATCCTCCCCCTCCAGGTAGTGGATGATGTCGTCTATGGAGAAATCTCCTTGGCCCCTCAGGTGGGAAATGACCTTGTCAATGAGAAGGGCTGCGGGGGAAAATCTGTCGAGGCCAAAGGTGAGGATCCAGTCCTCCGCCGTGAGCATGGAGGGCTTGAGGGCAAAGACCTTGTCGTACGTGCCTGCCGGCACCCTCCCCTCAACCCCCACAGGCACATAGACCTCCACATCGTAGCCCCTTGGAAGCAGACCCCACTCAGCAAGCTTTTCAATTTCTTCTTCCTGTCTGTTGGGCAGCTTCATGGACCAAAATATTCCTATTGGATCAATAACGAGAACTCCCACGTAGGGGTTGTTTTCCGCCAGCTCCTCCAGGAGGACGCCCAGGGTGTACGACTTGCCGGATCCCCTTGCCCCAGCCACAAAAATTACATGGGGGTGGAGGGCGTCAAGGTAGACGTCGTAGCCATAAAAATTCTCTTCCTCAATTTTACCTATGTAGAGGGACGTCCTAAAGCCTTCTTTCCTGAAGACGCTCTCCTTTCTGCCAATAATGACCCTGTTCCCCTCCCTGAGGACCTCAAGGGGCTCCATCTGTGAACACCTCCAGCGTGGTCTGGTCCGCGGCGGGCGCCCTGGCCTCCACCCCAAGTTGCTTGAGCACGGAGGAGGCCACCTTGGGGCCCAGGAGGCGGGAGAGGGTGTGGGGATCTGCCTTCCTTAGGGAGGCAGGCGTCTTAAAGCCTGCGTTGAAGAGCTTCCTTGCCCTCTTCCTTCCAATGCCCTTGAGGGAGACGAGGGGGAGCAGCTCCTCCTTCACACCATATCTTATCCTCATCTCCATGAGCCTGGCGGGTGTGGCGAGAGGGGAATGGACGAGTTTTGAGAGCTCGGAGAGGGAGTAGGCCATCCACTCCGCCAGGGAGAGGAGGCCCCTCAGGATGCCTGGGGAGACGTTGAAGTGGGTGAGGAGGTGGTCTTCGTCGGCCTCGTTGACCCAGGCCTCAAGTAAAAGGGCGAGCTTATATTTGTTGAGGAAGTGAATGTCTGTGAGGAGGTCTTCGAAGGGGAAGGGGAGCTCCTCTGAGCGCTCCTCAGCCTCTGCAAGGAGAGGGAGCTCCTCCTTCCTTGAAACGGGTAGATAGGGGTAGAGCTCCACGGAGGAGGCGATGAGGAAGAGTATTGGAAATTCTCCCACCTTTGGACGGCGGGAAAAGGTGTGGAAGAGGTGGGCGGTCTCGGGATCGATGTAGAGGGAGGCTGTGCGGAGCCCAAGGGGTGTGGGGGAGAAGCCCTTTATCATGTGCCAGGACTCGAGGTCTGAGAGGGCCTCCTCCAGGAGTATCTCGAGCTGGGAGATGTCCCGTTGCTGGTGGAAGAAAAAGGTGTTTGAGAAGAAGTCGAGTAGCTCGTGGAAGGAGCGGTAGCCCTCACATATAAGGGAGAGGGTGTGGAATCTTATGGCCCTTATGCCGGAGAGCCTTGAAAGAACTTCCTCAGGCTCCCCGAGGACGTATTTCTTAAAATAGCGCTCCGCCTCCTCCCCATTCCTGCAAACAATTATGGCTTCGCCGTGGGTATCGTACTTCGGCCTTCCGGCGCGCCCAGCCATCTGCTTATACTCCCTGACAGGTATCTCCTGCCTAAAGGGGCCCTCCCTCTTGAGGGAAAGTATAATAACGCGGAAGGCGGGAAGGTTTACCCCTGCGGCAAGGGTGGGGGTGGCCACCACCACCTTTATGAGCCCCTGTCTGAAGCCCTCCTCCACCACCTCCCTCTGCTCCTGCACAAGGCCTGCATGGTGGAAGGCAACACCATGAATAATATCCTCTGCCAGCTCCTTACACTGAACGGTGGGGCTCTCAAGGGCAGAGAGGACCTTTTCTGAGAGGGAGCGGAGTGGCGCGCGCGAAGAAATATATTTAGATGTAATTTTTCTTAAGGCCTTCGCGCGCGCCATGGCAGACTTCCTCGTGGGAGCAAAAATAAGAACTCCCTTTCCAAGAGAAAGGGCCTCCTCTATGAGGGCCTCGAGTGATTTATATTCCCTTTCCCCGTCCGGGAAGATGAGCTTGTTTTGGAAAAATATACCTTCTCTTAGCTTTACGGGGCGCCAGTGGGAGACAACGAGGCGGGCGCCGAGCCACTCCGCTATCTCGTGGGCGTTGGGGATGGTGGCGGAGAGGGCGACGATCTGTATGTTTAACTTTTTTATCTTTGTGAGGAGGACTTCCAGGGTGGGGCCCCTGTCGGAGTCGATGACGTGGATCTCGTCCACCACGAGCACCGCCACGTCGCCAAGCCATGGGGGATTGTGGCGGAGGAGGGAGTCGAGCTTTTCGAAGGTGGTGAAGATGGCGTCGTAGGAGGAAAGGTGGGGGTCTGCCGAGTCGTAGTCGCCGATGGAGAGGGCTGTTTTAAACTCTTTATATTTTTTCTTAAAGGAGGTGTAGTGCTCGTGGGCGAGGGCCCTGAGGGGGGCGGTGTATACGGCCTTTCCTCCCCTGAGGATGGAGGAAACCATGGCAAGCTCTGCTATTATTGTTTTTCCGGATGCGGTGGGTGAGGAGACCACTAGGCTCTTGCCCTCAGCTACACCTGCCTCCAGGGCCTCCCTCTGGACTGGATTGAAGGCTCTAAAGCCGTTCCTCTCAAGGACAAGGCTTTCTACGTCCATCTCAGCATCCTCCTCAATATTTCTATCTCCCTCTCCACCTTCTCTATTTCTTCGTTCAGCCTCCTGAGGGCGGTGTCCACCACGCCACTCCTAAGCTCCTCCGTCTTCTCCACAAAGGAGCCGAAGGGCGTTGTCCTGTATACAGGGCCTGAGAGGGCCTCCCTAACCCTCTTTCTATATTCTTTATCCTTTATCAGCTGTTCCACTATTTTATGACCCCTCCTGTCCCCCAACAGGCGCTCCACACGAAGGACCTCCGAGAGCTCCCTGTAGTCAGCGTCCACCATGCGCTGGAGGTGATGCCTGAGGAGGAGGAGAAGTGGGGGGCTGTCTTTCCTTTTCGTAAAGCGGGCCCTTTCCCTTAGAAGGCTCTTCAGCCTCTCTTCTGCTTCGGCTATTTTTTGGAGTAAAGCCTGCCTCGTTGGGTAGATGAGCTTTTTGTTTGTAGGGTCGAAGCGGATGAAGTAGCCAAGGCTGAGGTATTCAAAGAGCTCCGGGGCCTCTTCCTCCCTAATGTATTTTTTCAGTTCCTTGGGGGAGGAGATGAGGAGGGCCACAAGTGGTAAAGGTTTTTGGACTTTTTAAGGGTTGGGGGACCTTTACATAACAAGCATGTCCATGGTGGGCTCCCTGGACACCTCCCTGTTGAGGTAGAGCACCTTGTAATTTTTTGGAGCAAAGGCCTTGATGAAGAGCTCCTCAACCCCCCGCACGCTGACGTCTGAGCAGGTATAAATATCCACGGAGGCGTAGCCGAGCTCGGGCCACGTGTGAACAGCTATGTGGCTTTGGAGGAGCGTGGCGGTGTATATAACTCCTTGGGGCTCCAGCAGGTGGTAGACCTCCCCTACTATCTCTGAGCGGAGGCGCCTGGCCGCTGTGCGGGCCGTCTCCATTATCAGGTCAAGGTTGTTTAACTTTTCCTCGTCGCAACCGTAGAGGTCGAGCACCACGTGGTTGGGGTAGGCGAATTCGTAGTGGACCATGTGTTTTTGTGGGGTGAGGGTCTTTTTTAGGTTTGTGGTCGTTTTATACATAACAACCACAACTCCCGGTCACTATATAATTTGTTTCTCATATATTTTCCTTCATGCATGGTTTCATTTATATTTTCTGTCTTTTATTTTCACTTAACTATATTTGCTCATATATTTGTCAAAATATTTATCTAAAAATTTATATAATAACATTTTATTTCTCGTCACACTTTTACATAACACACAACCCCTTTCTACCCCTCCCTTTCCACCACCTCATCCAACCTCCGCGCCACCTCCTCCACATCCTCCCACAACCGCCGCACATCCTTGAAGACTTCTTGGAGGGTGAGCTCAAGGGTGGGGGCGCGGAGGCCGTAGAAGGAGCCCCTCTTTTTTATTACAATACCGGCGTCAAGGAGCCTCCTAAGATATACGGTGTAGAACTGGGCCTGAGATATTTTTACTCCCCGCCTGTTAAGGTAGTCCATCATGTCCCTTGCCCTAATGCCTCCGTTCCTCACCTCATAGCCCTCAAACTCTCCCTGCTTTATACCAGCTATTTTTCTCAAAAGGAGGAGGATCTCCAGCACCACATCACCCTTCCCCTTGGCGGGCACAAGGCCCAGGGAGGAGGCGATGTAGAAGGCGAGGGTGTGGGGGTTCCTGATGCCCTTGGGCAGGGGCTCCTGGGAGATGAAGGCCATTCTCATGCCTTAATGTTTTGGGCAAAACCCATAAAAAGAGTGGTGTGGGGAGAAACGTTTTGTGTTCGGCTTAAGACCTTATGAGTTTGTGCTGAACAAAAGAAGTTTGGTATATCCCAAAATGAAGGCTGGAAGAGGTGGGGTTGCGTAAGGGGGCTTGGGTGGGATGAGGGGAGGGAAATAAGGGTTGTTTGGGTTGTGCCGAACGTTATGTAAAAGACTAACGGGTTTTGTTGGGGTTTTATTTGGTTAGTTGTCTATAGGCTGCCTCGAGGGTGACTGCCACCTCCTGGCCCCGCTCTGTAAGGGAGACGAGGCGCGCCCTCCCCTTCTTTTCACTACTTACGAGGCCTGCCTCCTCCAGGAGGTTGATGACCTCCCTTGCATGGAGGTATGTGACGTCTGCCTTTTTTGCTATCTCGCTGATGGAGTGGGGGCCCTGCCTTAAAAGGAGGAGGAGGCGCACGTTCTTCACCCTCAGGAAGAGCTCAGCCACCATATTATCACCCCTAAATATATGATAGTATATCGTTTTAAGCTTTTATATTTTTGCAAATAAGTTTCTGTAAATAAATCTAACTTTGAATATTTTCTGACATATTTTAGTACTTGTAAATTTGCTTTTTGTATATTTATAATAAAATATGTTTAGAAAGGGGTGGGCAGGGTGTGTTATGTATAAGTGTTCCGCAAGCTATAAATATGAGAAAGTCCTTATTAGGCGGGTGGGAGCATGACGCTGGCGCTCTCGCGCATGTTTGGCATGGACATCTTTACAACAGATGCGGAGTATGTGGGGAAGGCCCAGGACTTCATAATAGATCTTGAGGAGGGGAAAGTGTACAAAATTGTCCTGGAGCCTCTAAGGCTTGTTTCCAAACAAGACATTGTCCAGATACTGAAGAAGAAAACTGTTGACTACTCAAAGGTCGTCGCTGTCAAGGATATAATTTTGATAGACAAGAACAAGGTCGTGCAGCAAAAGACCCAGCGCACACAACAGCTGCCCTCTCTTTTCCGCCTCAGGAGATAACCCCCACACTTCCGGTAAAAGGAGTGTAGGTGAAAGGGTGGACAAGAGGGCTGAGCAAGGGCTAGATGCTTATTGACCATCCTGCTTAGTTTCGCCACCTCCTATAATTAACCTTTTTATATCTTTACCCTTTTTATATCTTTTACATAACAGTTTCATCACTTCGCTTCACCCCTATTACCGGAACCCTGGGGGGATGGCATGCTTGCCTACCTCGTTCGCTACCGCTTTAGAGCACCGCCAGGCTACTCCTACCAGCGCTTTTTCAGAGCCCTCTATGGCTATACCCAGGTGGTAAAAAAATCTAATGGAAAAACATATATTTACAGGAGGCCTGGCGTCCTAACATACTATCCCTATATCCACGGAGCAAAGAACACCATCATTATCCCCCCTGAGGCACTCCCCCCGGTCATAAACTTTTTCAAAACTGGAAAGAACCCTTGCCACGAGTTTGAAGACCTCTCCTCCTGGAACGTTTCCTATTACATCGAGCAAACCTCTATAGATCCCTCCACAGCCCTCAAGGCAATAATAGAGGCAACAAAGAGGATAAGGCTTGCCTCCATGAGCCTCTACGATGCCGCCTCCCTTTCTACCCTCTCCCCCGAGGACTATGCCGCCCTCCTCTCCCACAAAGAATTATTCA
>CAYZKO010000011.1:0-8507 GCA_964479315.1 uncultured archaeon | reverse complement strand
TTTGTAACCGTGGGGGAGGCCGGCTCCATAGAGGCCCTCTCCGCCATCCTGGCGGGCCTTTCCCTTAGAATTTTTATGCACGAATACGTTAGGGAGAGTGTGGTGGAGGATGTGAGGGCTGTTGCCTACGGATTTTTTGCTCCACTCTTTTATTTGTGGGTGGGCCTTGGCACTGATGTGGGCGTGCTCCTAACGTATGGGGGTGTTGCAGTGGTAATAACGGTGTTTACCACTATTGTAAAAATTATCGCCACGGTGATGGTCTCGAGGAGGATGCTGAGCCTTCGCGAGGCCCTCCTGGGGGGCTTTGGCCTATCTGTCCGCTTCAGCACGAGCCTCGTTATTTTGAAGATGCTGCTGGACAACGGGGTCATCTCTCAAAAACTTTTCTCCGTCCTCGTTGGCTCCACAGTTCTCTCCACCATTCTGGTGCCCTTTGCCTTTGCAGAGCTCATAAGAGCTGGCTACGGTCGGCGTAGTTGACTGTGTACTTTTTTGGCTTTAGTTTTTCTAAGAGGAAGGCCCACGCCTTCCAGGGATCTGTGTGGGAGCCGCACGTGTAGATGTCTACGGTGGCGTAGTGGTATTCCTTCCATGTGTGGACGGCGAGGTGGCTTTCTTCCACGAGAATAATAACCGAAACGCCCCCCTTCGGGCCTTCTATTTTCCAAGATTTCGACTCGATTATTGTGGCCCCTGCCCTTATGGCAGCCTCCTTTACTATTTTTTCGAGCCAGTCTTTGTTGTCATAGGCCCTGGGTTCGATGTGGTAGAGGCTGCCGAAGACGTGCTTGCCCACTATGGCTTCCATGGGGTTAGGTGGGGTGTTATGTTTTTAAGGGGTGGGGGTGGGATTGGGCGAAAAAGACAAAGAAGGAAGGGTTTATTTCACTCTCTCCTTTAGCTCCTCAAGGGCCCTTTCCAGGGCCTCCACCCTTCTCTTGAGCTCCTCCACCTCCTGCCACACCATCCATCCAGGCCTCCAGGCCGTGTCAAGCCATCTCCAGCCCTTTCCCATCATCTTCCCACCTCCATTAATGTGCATATGCACAAAAGTCCTTTAAAGGGTTACGCTTTCCCCTTCAAACTTCTAAGCCATGCCATAAATTTATTTAGATCGCGTGACTTGGTGCTAAGCCTCCCCCTGTCGAAGTCTATGAAGACAACTTTTCCTAGCCAAAAGCCTATGTGCCTCTCGGGGTGGCGGAGCTCCCTGTGCTCTATCCTTGCGGAGGAGAGCTTTTTAATAGCCCTTATTATTTCGTCCTCCCTACCCCTTAGTCCTGCCTCCTTCAGGAGCAGAACCCTTGGCCTGATGAGGAAGGGGCCCAGGAGAAGGACAGGAACCGAGAGGCCGTTGAGGAAGGCTTTCCATGTAAGATAAAATTCCTTGAAAATTCTAAAAATATTTCCGTCCCTTGAAAACTTTATTACCAGAGGGCCAGCCACAATCGTTATGTTTCTCGCATTTTTCTTGATTAGCGGGCGCCCCATTGGTATCACTGGAAGGGTCGGGGCGGGGATTTGAACCCCGGCCTCGGGGGCCACAGCCCCGCACGCTCGCCAGGCTACGCCACCCCGACCACGCCCATATGGAGGGCGCAACACCTTTAAGGGATTTTGCCCTTTGTCTACAATCTTACAACCTTCAGGGGCCGGAGTGTGTTGATGTCCAAGGCGTGGACGGTCCTTTCGGTTAAAATAGATGTTGCAACCTCCATGGCAGTTTTTAACGAATTTTTTGGTCCCACCAGGACGTAGTGGAGTTCCCAGGAGAGGGGGAGCCCTTTGAGAGTGGTGGAGAGCCTCTGATCCTTCTCCTTAAGTTTTCTTCTCCAGAGGTCTTGCTCCTGCCTGTGGGCGGAGAGAACCTCCACCACATGCAGGGGACCCTTATTGGATAGCGCTATGAGATCGAGCTCCATGCCGTTTAGGAGGAGCGACCTCACCACCGTTGGGTTTTTGTCATTCAGGTGGTTTTGCAAAAAATAGATGCTTCCAAGACTCTCCTCTACAGTGTTCATAACAATGTGGGGTTGTCTTTTGGCGTGATTAGTTAACGTTTTCAATATTTCCTCCCCGAGAAGGTCCTTCCTCCCCTTGGGAATGAGTAGCGTGATGGAGCCCACCAACACCCTTTCTAACCCCTTGGAAATCCTTCGTAATTTATAATAATTGTGGGGTAGAAAGATTGAAAATGAGCCGAGGTTGGGCACTACAGTCTGAACTCTAATCTTTTCGGGTGGCTTCATCCTTAACGAGATGTCTCTTAGGGCGTGGAGGGCTGCAAGGGCGGTGGTAAACTGCTTTGCTCTGTCCCGGACTAGCACTTTAAGGGAAATAAAGGAGGAGGATCTGCGGGCCATGGTTGAGAGGTAAATTTTTCTATATATCTCAGGAAATTCTTTCTTTAGCCTTCCGTTTACCTTCCTGACATAGCGTGCCACCTTCTCAGGTGATGGCGCCACACTTCTATACCTGCCCATGGCTTTTAGTTCCTTGTGCCCAAAGAAAATAGGGCCGTCTACCCCCGCCCGGGGAGGTGTGAACCTGGGCCGGAAGGGACGGCCACAGCGCCGGTCCACCGGCAGGGGGTATAGGTGACCCCCTGTCCCTCCACCGGCGCACACTACCTCCTTAACACTTCCTTCAGCACATCCCTTGGGGCTGTTGTTTTTATACCTAAGGGGTCGAGGCTGCTCCTCGAAGCTTCATAACCCATCTCCCTCAGCTTTTCTATAACAACGTTAAGTGGCGGAGGGCTTATTTTTAACTCCTTGGAGAGGCTGTGGAGGTTGTGGTAGCCCATGGCATCTATCTCCTTGGAGGCCAACTTTAAGAATGCCAAGGACTGCTTGGAGTAGTCCCTGTCCCAAAATTCTATCGCCCTTTCCAATATCTTTCTGTCGTGTAGAGGCCCCTTCCAGAGGGGCCCCAGTTCCCCAAATATGTCAATGTTCTTAACGGCCCTTGTAACCTCTGAGGCCTTTTTTACAACCCTTCCTATGACCCTGAGGTGGTGCTCCTGGAAAAAGGAGGCTACGGGTATGAAGGCCTTTTCCCATATGGCGAAGTGGTGAGCTACATAGCCTAGCAGAACCCTAACCGCCAATTCCCTAAACCACTCAACTTTTCTTATCCTAACATGATATTTTCTAATTGCTGCAAGGGGCGAGCTCCCCGTGAGGGGGGAGGTGTCTGTGGCTGTGATGAGGGCGTAGCCCCTGTGGGGAATGCATCTTGCCACGGACTGTAGGAAGGGGGAAGGAGTCCCAAAGGGGTCTAAGTCTACGGCTAAGAATCTCCTGCTGTGGCACAATATATTTACATCCTCTTCCAGGAACTCGCCTTCTACGTTGTTGAGGGCTGCATTCCTTTTTGCCAGCTCCACCGCCTTAGGGTTTATGTCGTTGAAGACAATTTCTTCTACACCCGACTCCACGGCGTAGCGAATGCCCCGTATCCCCGTTGCCGCCATGGCATCCAGGAGCTGCCTGGGCCTCAAGACCTTCATTATGAGGGCTGAGATGTCGCGGGAGGTCCTTGCCCTGGGGTTGAAGAAAACCTCAGCGTTATAAATATTTTCATAATCCGGGACAAATATTTTCGCTTTGCCCTCGGAGTAAAGTCTTAGGTTCATGCCCCCTTCTCCCTTTGCAGGCTCCTAAGCAGGATGCCCAGGCCTGAAATGGTTACAAATATCCATATGACGGGGAAGAGGAGGCCGATCACGTAGAAGAAGGTGTAGGCTACCCCCACATTGGCATAAAAGTTGTCGACGTTGAAGGGGCGCAAGATCCTCCCTCCCACGTAATCATACACAGGTAGGCCGGCCAACATAACTAGGATCAAATAGAGGCCAAAGAGGGCTATGCTTATCCCGATACCTGAAAGCATTACGTAGGGCAAATCGGAGAGGATGAGGGCCAGCAGGAAGAGGATGAAGAGGAGAATGGGGGAAATGTAGGCCAACAGGCCGTAAACATATGTCATTATGTCTGTAAAATCCTCCAGCCTCCACACCCTCCTTTTCCTCATGAGGAAGGCCAGCACAAGCATGGATATGAGGCCCTTGAGCCATTCGGCCACCGCTCCAGCCACGCCCGTCTGCTCCCCTTCTTCCTTCTTCTCTGTAATGTTATTTGTGCCCACAACACCCTCAAGCCTCACCTCCTTGGCCTGACCGGTCAGGAGCCCAACCTTGCCCCCCTTCTTTATTATTAACTCCCCACAATCACAGTTAAGCTCCTCCACAGACCCCTCTATTACTGCTTCAGAGGCGCTCACCGTGGCCTTGTTGAGTTTTCCCCTTACCACAAGGGTTCGGGCCGTAACTGTTGCGCTGCCCGCTATGCTTCCGTTGATGACGACCTTGTCCCCAAACAGGTAGGCGTCTCCTCCAACACTACCCTCTACAAAAATTTCCTTCCCTGCTGCAGCCACCACCGTCCTTACATCCCCCACGGTTACACTCTCACCAAGCCCAATAAAATATTCTCCCGAGCCACTTATATTTTGGCCTATGGAAAAGGTGCCCTCTGCCGCCAGCACAACCCCCACTAATAATATCAGCCCGAGGGCCAGCCTAGGGATCACACACTAACTTCTCCCCTAACCTATTTTAAGCCTTTGCCCCCAGTGTTCTGTGTGATACGTCGCCTCCAGCGGCTACGTTTTGGGCCTGCAGGCTTCCCCAATGGCTATACTGGGCCAAAGGAGGACGTTGCCGCCTTTCTAAATAAAATAGGCCTTGATGCCATGGAGCTCGAATTTGTAAGGGGTGTGTGGCTAAAGCCTGAGAGGGCCGAGATCTTTAAGAAAAGGGCGGAGGAGAATGACGTGCTCTACACAGCCCACGGCCCCTACTACATAAACCTCAATTCTCCTGAGAAAGAAAAAATAAAGAAGAGCATTGAGCGTATAGTGGATTCTGCCCGGGCGCTCCACCAGGTCGGCGGCTTCTCCCTTGTGTTCCACGCCGCCTACTACATGAAGGACAGCCCCTCAAAGGTAACGGAGCGTATGAAGGCGCTCCTCAGGGAGATAAGGGGCATATTGGACGAGAGGGGCTATGATGTATGGCTCAGACCGGAGCTTATGGGTAAAAAGAGCCAGTGGGGGGATGTGGGGGAGCTCCTGGAGGTGGCCTCGGAGATCGAGGGTGTCGAGCCCGCCATAGATTTTGCTCACCTGCATGCGAGGTATGTGGGAGGTTATAACACCGTGGAGGAGTGGAGAAAGCTCCTGGAGGCCTATGAGGATGTCCTGGGCCCTGAGGCCCTGAAACGCATGCACATCCACATCTCAGGCATCGAATATACCAAGAAGGGCGAGAGGAGGCACGTCAACTTAAGGGAGAGCGACCTAAATTATAAGGGACTGCTGCAGGTCCTAAAAGAATTTGATGTTAGGGGGGTGATAATATCGGAGAGCCCAAACCTCGAAGAGGACGCCCTCCTCATGAAAAGGACGTATCAGGGACTTTAGTTTTTATGGGTAAAGTTCCTGTGCTTGGTGTAACATTTTCTGAAGAGGGCGGCAAGAGGCTGATAAAGCTCAGAAGGGATTCAGGAAAAATTTATGCTATCCTTATGGATGAAAACTTGAAGACGAGGCATCCCGCCCTCTTCCACATGGTGCCCATCGCCAGCACAAGGGCTGGATGGTTCGATCCAGAATTTAAGAAGTATAAAAAATTCAGAAGTAAGCGCGATCTCAACAACTACGTAAAAAACCTTATCATCTCACAATTTACAAAGGCCTTTACGAAGGACAAGAACCCCAGGAGGGTGCTTATCGAGAAATTGCCCATGGGCTACCGTGTTACTGTTTTCCTGGAGAGGGAGTTATTTAACAGCATGTGGGAGGCCTATCTGCGCGAGGCTAAGGAGGGGACGTACGGCGATTACAGCTTCTTTTACTACAATGATGACACCCGTCTCAAAGAACGCCTGCGGAGAACGTTCCTCAAATACCTCTGGAATTTTCCGGATCGCATGGAGGTCATTGCCCATAGGCTGGTGCAGAGAGGTATGAAACGAGGAGAAGTGGCCAAGAGACTTGAGAGGCTGGCCTCCTACCTTGAGGATACAAACTTTCATGAGAAGCTGCCTCAAGAGGGGTGGGAAGAGCTTGTTTATATCGCCAAGGACGTTGCCCAGAGCCTTAGGAGGCTTGCCAAGAAAATTAGAAGGGGCGCTTCGCACAAAGGCCCCTGAGGGGACAACTCCTGCACAACGGTTGTTTTTTGCAGAACCTCTTGGAGTGCTCCACTATCAGCGCATGGAACTCCTTGAGCTCCTCCACCTTTCTTATTTCCTCCTCCACGAGCTCCCTTATCGCCTCGTAGTCAAAGGGCCCCGTCCAAATGCCCACCCTCGTGAACAGCCTGTAAGTATACTTGTCAACCACAAACACCGCCCTCCCAAAGGCGTACAGTAAAATAGAGTCCGCCGTCTCCTTCCCAATCCCCTTTATCGAAAGGAGCATCTCTCTGAGTTTGTCCGTCGACAGCTTGGAAAGCACCTCAAAGGGGTGTTCAAGGAGGAAGGAGGATAGCCTCCTCAGCCTCTCGGCCTTCTGCCTGTAAAAACCAGCGGGCCTTATCCTCTCCTCAAGATCTTGACATTCCAATATCCCCTCAGGTGTTAAACACTTCCTTATATTTTCTACGGCCCTTTCAACATTCCTCCACGCCGTGTTCTGTGTAAGTATAGCCCCCACCATCATCTCGAAAGGGGTGCGGGCCGGCCACCACCCCTGGGGCCCATAAAATTTAAACAACTCCCTGAATAGCGTTCTTATCGTACTTGTCCCTGAGGCCACGAAGATCACCGAACACCTGGCCTATGATGTAGTGCTGGAGCTCGTCGAAGTAGCGCGCCACGATTTCATAATTCTTGGGAAGGGGAATATAGATGTTGAAGATGGGCACAACAGAATAAATTAATGCTCCGAGCAACAGCACAATGGCCACAGCGGTTATGGCCCTGTGGTGGCCCGTGTCCACGTGGTTCATCCCCTCTTGTCTGCCTATGTCCACCTTTGTAACGATCCTTAGCATGGGGAGGGTGTAGACCACGAGGCCCAGGATGAGGATGATGAAGTGGTAGAGGGAAAGCACGAGGACGGGGAGGGAAAAGATGACGGCCGCCAGGGTTATGAGGAGAAGATTCCTGATCTCCCGGCTCTGGACTATTTTATTGAACGTCCCCATTTTCCTCAAGCGGTAAATGCCATGGCCCAGGGCGTATATGGACGAATAGGCCGTGAAGAGGGGGACGAAGAGGAAGGGGATGGAGCCCCCATAGAAGGCGTTCCAGAAGGCCTCAAAGTTGAAGAGCTCCACGAGGATGAGGAGGAGCTGCCTCGGTACTACCCCCTTCACGTGGGTGCGCAGGTTGTTGAGGAGGATGGCTGCCGATGTGAAAAAGCCAAGCAGGGGATCCCAGAGCGTGGCAAGAAAAATTGCCGCCACAGATAAATTTCCTAAAAGAGTGGTGTATTCCTGGGGGGTTGCATAGCCCATTATGAGGGCCTTCTCCCTGTAGACACTCCCCTTTCTCCTATCGTCCTCGTAGTCAATGAGGTCGTTGTAGAAGTAGGTGGTGAGGTAGGCGGCAAAGAAGAGGAGGGAGCCCACGATGCCCCAGGGGGAGGGGGGCTGGCCGAGGATGGAGCCCACAAAGATGACCATGGCGAGCTGGTGGAGTTTGCGCGTGGCCTTGGAGAGCAGGAACCAGCGGAGGAACTTCCCTACTTCCATGGGGGTAGCGGAGGGGAAAGGTATTTAGAACGTTATGACGGCGATCAACGGAAATCAGTTTGGCGACTTCTCGTCACGGCCTCTGCCGAGGCTCTTCTCATCATCAACGGAAAGGGACCCCCACAACGCTTAAGAAGAGCCCCACCCCCTTCACCACCCATGCTCTTCGTGGGGAGGAAGCCCACGCGCCACAGGATAAGTGTCACCGACCTTGCCTTCCACATTACCTGCCCCTTCCTCTACATCAACAAGAAAATATTCCCAAAGCTTACCACTGCCATGTTGGTGGGCAAGGAGGAGCACGAGAAGAGGTACAGGGAGCACGCTGAGAAGGCCGTCCCCCTCTCCCTTAGGCAGGCTGTAAAGCTTTCCTACGAGGAGAAGATGGTTGGAAGGGAGGTGTGGGTGAGCAATGGGATAGTGGGAGGCTTCGTGGACTTCATAGAAATAACTAACGGTCACATACGTGTTGTAGAATATAAGACAACGGAGAGGGGGGCTTCGTGGTTGCCCTCCCATATCCAAGCCATCCTCTACGGCACCCTTGTAAAGGATATAGGCGAGAGTGTTGTCGTAGAGGTGAGAACGTTTGATGAGGAGCTTTATTTTAAGAAAACAATAGGGAGTTCAGACGAAGAAATCTTACTAAAGGGTGTAGAGGAGCTAGAGCTGAACACAAAAAGGGGCATCTTCCCCAGAAGACCAGGACCCCACTGTAGTGTGTGTCCCTTTAGGGACAGGT
>CAYZKO010000010.1:0-8715 GCA_964479315.1 uncultured archaeon | reverse complement strand
CCGGGCATGGACATCGACCCCATGATAAGGTCTGTTGAGCCCAATGTGGGGTGAAAGTATAAGGAGAAGCTTACGCAGGCTAAAGGCTCTTATGCGCCTGGTAAAGAGGTACTACGGTAGTAACAAGAAGCCCTTTGTCCTGCCCCTGCTTCCATATCCTATGAGACCATATTATTTTGATATACACGACTTGTATAAAATCTATAAGTTTGTGGTGTATGTTGGGGATCAGCTAGAGAAGGAAAAACACGGTAAAGGCTTTTTTGTTGTTGCTCCTGGTAGGAGTGGGAGGTTGTTGGGTATGTTGGTTGCTGATGAGATAAAACAACGGGGCCTTAGGAGGCCCAAATACTTTTTGCTGTCACTGCCATTTAGTCTAAAGACGAGGGGTTTTGGTAGAAATACTGAACAAATACTCGAAGAGATAGATCCACACTATAAGAAAGTGCTATACGATTTGGCACAAAAAGAGTATGTTCCAGTATATGTTGATGCTGTGGAGTTTGATGGACTAACCAGGCAATATTACAACGAGCTTTTGAGAAAGCTAGGCTTCAATAAGGTTCTTAACTTTGTTTTTAGTGAGTGGGAGCAGAAGAATCACGGAAGCCGTAGAACCGCAGAGAAAATAAATGATATGAACAGCCAGTTTTTGTTATTCAGAAAAAATAAAGAAGGTTCTTATGTTAGAAAAGATCTTAATCAGTCACGTATTTAAAACTTTCCTTAGAAGTCCATTTCCCAATGAATGTAACAGTTCCACCTCTAATAATTTTTGTTCGAGCTCCCAAGGCCTTATACCATCGCCTTCTACGCTAACAATAAGGCTGTCCTTCTTTTTTCTTTTCTTCCACCCTACTTCTACTTTTCTTCCCTTCCAGTCAAAGTCTGCGTTGTGATAGCAAGTGGAGTCGAGGAGGGTAGAAACGTATGTTTCAAGCAATACCCCCTTCCCCCTGTCATCTAAAGGAGGAACTATGTAATCTAGGGCTGAAACTAGCGAAGGTGATGTGAAGTAATATTTATACGGCTTTAAGGGCCTACCAAGGCTGCAAGGTTCTACCCTTTTTACGAGGCCGGCAAGCGTAAGATAATTTATGTATCTTTCTACCGTGGTTTTGGAGATTCCAAGCATCTTAGATATCTTTTCATAAGATAGAGGTCCCGGTACGTTTCTTGCTAAGTATTTTAAGAATCTAAAAAATAGAGGAGATACATGTGTAAGATTACTTAAATCTTGCCAAACCACCCTGTTTACGACTTCTACGATCTTGTCATAATCTATTTCTCGATCTCCAGTAAAGAATGGAAAACCCCCTGTAAGTAGGTAATCAACAAAAAGTTCTTGTGTAGTTTTACCAAATACCTTATAAACGGCTTTGTCTAATTTCTTTCCTTCTTTAAACGCTCTTATGAGGAGATATTCAGTGAAGAAGAGTGGTGGTAGTCTTAGTTTTGCAGCCCTCCTTAGCACGTCTGGGGAAGCCAGTATGTGGAGGGCTGAGGAGCCAGTTACCAGTATATACAATTTGTCACTACCATCGTATAGGCGTTTTAGGAGTGTGTTCCATCCTTGGTATTGGTGCACCTCATCGATAAGGATATACAGATCCTGATCCACACTTTCAATATTCTTAAAACCATGGTACTCAAGAAAAGTGCTCACTGCATCGTCAAGATCAGGAAAGAAATCAGTATTTATGTAAACAATTCTATCACCATGCTCCTTTCTGAGTTCTTTTGCTACCTGAAGTGTTAGGACAGTCTTACCGACGCCTCTCAGCCCTGTAAGTATAACAAACCTATTTTTCAACAAAATTCTTAAAAGTTTGTTGTAAAATAGTCGTTTTGGTCGTTCTCTACCCTCTGTATGGCAATGTATTCTTATGAATGCATCTGTATGATGAAACAGCTTTTCCACATCCATGTTCCAGATGATGTTACATACCTTTTTAAATGAATGTCCCACCCCCTGTTACATAAACCCTGCACTATCCTGACACAGGCTTCCTCAACAACACAATACTCTCCCTCACCCTCCCCACCTTTATCGTCCTCCTCTTTGTGGCCCAGAGCTCCCTGGCCACTATTATTTTTCTGACCTCGAAGCCCACATCCTCCGCCATCTTTGCCACGTCCACATCCGCCTCATAGAGCAGGTCAAGCTCCCTTATGTAGCTGCCGGCAATGACGATTGCAACCCTTCCCTCAGGCCTCAAAACTCTGTACATCTCTTCGATAGCTCTTCTCAGGTCCTCCCTGTACATGTCCAGCGTCTGAAATATTCCCCTGTCCGTGAGCTCCATGCCCACAAAGGAGCGAACCCCCCTTACCCTCCTCCCGGGAAAGAAGAGCCCCTCCTCTATCCTATAGACCTGTGCATACTCAATCTTGTTCATGTAGGGCGGCGACGTTATCACTGCGTCAAAATAATTATCCTCGAAGGGAAGTGCCCTTGCATCCCCCTCAACTATAACACTTTTTGCCCTACCGCTCGGATGAACGTCAAGGTCTTTATAGAAAATTCTAGCCCACCGCCTGACAGCCACCTCCACGGGGGGCACCCTCCTTTTGACCACCTTAACAACTGCACCGTCCTTCACGGCAAAGGACGCCATGTTGGCGGCGTTCATGAGGAGGAGCATTAGCATATCCCTTATCTTCCTGTCCTCCTGCCCTTCAAAGACGTCCCTATACCATAAAATTTTACCCAGCGCCTTCGGGGAGAAGGCCCTCCTTATAAGGGGATCCCTCACTCCCTCAATAGAATATACACCTGGCCTTAGCTCCATGGCCCACTCAAGAACCCTCTTCGCCTCCTCCACGTCGTAGTCGTACGTCTTCACCCGCGAAGCGAGCAGCGCCACGGGCAACACGTCCACACCATAGCCCTCTATGCCCATCTCCTTGGCCGTGAGCACGGTGGTGCCTGATCCCACGAAGGGGTCCAGCACCCGCCCCGGTTTGAACTGGTTGAGCAACATTTCTACGAGCTCCCTCGAAAACCCCTCCTTATAATAAAACCACCTATGAACAGGTAGATCCTTATTTTTTACAAACGTAACTAATGGCGCCAGGTCAGGCCTCTTTACAATTTTCATATCACCGGCACCTTTGTCTGAAGTCTTTTTTCACTGTATACCGTGGCATAATCCACACTACATTCCCTCACAGCAACACTTACCAAATATTCCCCCGGCGTTGTGGTGGGCCTCGCAAAGACCTTTATCCTTACTACCCCCTCTCCTCCCTTGGGTATCTCCACCCGTTTAGTAAAATACTTAGCGAGGCCACTCTGGCTGAAGGAAACCCCCTCCGCCTCCGCAACCACCTCATACCCTCTCCTCTCGCCCGAAGTATTCCTTATGATGACCTCTACTATGAGGGGCCTCCCCTCCCTTGCCACGAGCTTAAAGGGCACCTTGGCGAGCCTCACCAGCATGATTGTATTTCTGGCAAAAAGGAATTAAAAGAGGGGTGGGGGCCCACCCCTCCGGGGCCTCGCGGTTAGGGGAGTGCAACCGCGAGCGCCAGCTCCTTCCTTATCCTCCCCTCCGATATTTTTCTCAAGCACGTTACGCACACCCATCCCTGGTAGTAGGGATGGTAGCGGCTGTGGTCCTTGCACACATACCTCCCGCACACCCTACATTTTCTCATCTCCTCTGGCCCCAGGGGGAGGCCACACACCTTGCACGTTACGATGCCCCTCACCTTCCGCACCACCTCTCATGTTCTCGCCTCCCCCGCCCCTTCTATAAAGCGGTTGTTATTTATAAGCTTTGCGGATGAAGATTGGTTATAATGCAACGAGATTTGTTGGGAAAGGGCGTTATGTATAAGATACGTGGGGAGTGGACAGTGAGGGAGCTGGACCTCCATCCCTCCCTCCTCTCCTCACGAAAGGCCCTCCTCAAATGGATTTCCATATCTCTCGGCCTCCTCTCCCCTAACGATACAAGAACCCTTGTAGTTGACGTCCTCGACTCCATACTTTATTTTAACTACCTCGGAGAGCCCCCCACCTTCACCCACATCTACTCTAGGATTTTGCAAAGGAGTTCAGGGACCGTTCCATCAGAAGAGGCCATAAGGAAGCACTTAAGGACTATGATAAGGAAGGGAATAATATTTAAAGAGGGTAAAAAATATATCTTAAATTATCCACCCTCCCATCCCCACGATCCCATAGGCTACGTGGACACGTACTTCTCAAGGCTCCAGGGGATCAGGGAGCATATCAAGCGGGCTGCCTCCTCTCTCCACTCACTCTATAAAATTTAGAGGCAGCCCTGTATCCAGCCTCCCATACGAGGAAGACCACAAGCTGGTGGACGCCCAGCACGGGCACGAGCACCACTGCTAAAAAGGGCAGGAGGGGCCTGAGGGGTGTGAACTCGTCGATGTATGCCGCCAGGGCTATGGGTAGTATGAGGAGCGTATGGGGGGAGTGGATGAAGGGGGAGAAGAAGAGGACTATGGAGGCAGATATCCTATGCTGGAGCGTATCAATTTTTCCGGCCACCACATTCCCGATCACGGTCCCCACCACAAGGGGGTAGAGGTCCGGCCTCAGCATGAGGTAGGCATGTAAGAGGCCCGCCAGCGCAGAGAACGCCACCTTCAGCTCCTCTGTTTCCCCATCAGAAAGTTTTGTCAGCGCCCCCGCAAGGAACGCCATCACCTCATCCATTCCTTCACCGCCGTCACCATGAGGGGGAGGGCTATGGTTGCATCGGAGTAGACGAACACCGTGTCACCCACCTCTTTTATCTTTCCCCAGCTCTTGGCCTCCTTTGGTCTTGCCCCTGAGAGGGAGCCGTCCCACTCCACGGCGGTGGTTATGTACACAGCCTTGTCGAGGCCCCCCCTCACGATGTTCATGCCGATGATGTGGTGCTTTGGGACGCCACCGCCCACTATGAGCGCCCCCGTTTTCTTTGCTTCGTAGACGATCTCCGCCAGGAGGTCCATGTCCCCCGCCACATCCACTTCTATTTTTCTACCTGTCATAGCCCTGTAAAAATAAAGTATGAGGCCCAATGCTCCGTCTGTTGGAGCAGGACACACTACAGGTATTTTCCTTTTGTATGCCCAGTGGAGGAATGATCTCTCATCGTCTAACCTTTTCCCCAGCTCCCACGCAAGCTCCACGGGCGTGACCCTCTCCAACCCATCAAACACCGGCTTCAAAAATTTCTCCAGGCGCTCGTAGAGCTCGTTCCTCACGAATATATTGCCAATCCTGTTTATCCCCTTCCTGTGGAGCTCCCTGTCGTCCACGTCCCAGTCCCCCATCTCGAAACTTCCCAGCGATTTCATGACGTCCTCCTCTATGCCCCCCACCGTGGTTACGATTACGTCGAACCATCCCTCCTTCACCATCCACGCCACAAGCTCCCTGAGACCGGAGGAGATGATATTTGAGGTGAAGCCAAGGAACCTTGTCATCTCTCCATCTTCTATTATTTCCTTCAGGAGCTTCGACGCCTTCCACAGCTCTGTGGCCTGAAACCCAATACTTCTAAATTTTTCTACCAGCTCACCCACACCCTTTACCTCCTCTGGGAAGAAGCCCCTCACCTCCATGCCTTTAACCACTTTCCATCATCTTTTAAACCATGGACGTGGAGCGGGGGCGCTACCTCGTCTCCCTGGCCAGGAGGAGCGTGGAGCACTTCTTCAAAAACCACACCCTCCTCAGGGAGGAGCCCCCCTTCGATGACCTAAAGAAACCCAGTGGCGCCTTTGTGACGATAAAAAAGTTTGGGGAGCTGAGGGGGTGCATAGGCTATCCCCTCCCGGTAAAGCCCCTCTACGAGGCAGTCATAGAGACGGCAGTGCTCGCCGCCTTTGACGACCCGCGCTTCCCTCCCCTCACGGAGGGGGAGCTCCCCCACGTTACCTTTGAGGTGAGTGTGCTGAGCCCACCCAGGAGGGCATCGCCAGAGGAGGTGGTTGTGGGGAAGCACGGCCTCATGGTGGAGGGCTACGGGAGGAGCGGTTTGTTGCTGCCTCAGGTGGCTGTGGAGGAGGGCTGGGACAGGGAAACGTTCCTTTCCCATACGTGCCTCAAGGCGGGCCTCCCGCCAGACTGCTGGAAAGATAAAAATATTGTAATAAAGGTTTTTACTGCTGAGGTGTTTGGTGAGGCTGCTCCTCTTGGCCCTGTTCTTCGCCTATAGGTATTTCAATGGACCTCAGACTGCCATCAGGGGTCTTGTATACAACCGTTATCGTCCCGAGGGCCTCCCCTTCGTCCGCAAGCTTCTGTATCATCTCCAGGGTGCTCTTCTTCATTACCGCCAGCATGCCCTTGAATATTGCGTCCACCGGCTGGAAGCCCGCATTTTTCAGCATCTCAAGGGTTTTTATCACCTCTTCCTCCGCCTTCATGGGTCCACCCCCAACCTTCATTAAGGGCATGTTGTTAAAACATGGTGTGCTCCCCCACCTCTCCGCCTGGAAAGAGAGGGTCCTCCATTCCAGGAGCGTCCTCCTGGTGGCCCACTACGATGCCGACGGCGTCTCCTCAGCAATAACTTTATCCCTCGCCCTCCAATCCCTCGGAAAGGAATACGACGTCATCGTCCTCCGCCAGCTCTACAGAGAAGACCTCGAACGCCTCCCCCTCAACGAGTACGACCTAACGTTTTTCCTTGACCTCGGAGGAAGGCTTTCCCACGGGGACGTCCTTGTCATCGACCACCACGACGTAGATTACAACAAAAATAATATTTTCCATCCCCAACAGCTCCACCTCGACCCCAACACCGAGGCCTCCTCCTCCACCCTCACCTACTACTTCTCCTCCTTCCTCTCCCCCGTGCCCGCCTTCCCCTCCCTCGTGGGGGCCGCAGGGGACAGGCAGTTCGTGGGAGGGAGGTTCTCCGGCCTCAACAGGAAGGTGGTGGCTGATGGGGTGAGGCGCGGCGAGATCGTGGTATACAGGGATTTTGTCCTCCCCGGCATCCCCTTCCTACCCCTCTACAAGCTCCTCTACTATTCCACAGAGCCTGTCCTACCAGGCCTTACCAACAATCCAGAGGGTGTGATGGAAGTGCTCGACAGGGCTGGTCTGTGGGGCGGAGAAAAGTATAGTGACCTCACTGTTGATGAAAGGAGGGAGTTTGTGAGCGAGCTCATGATCTTCCTCCTCTCCCATGGGTGGACACTGCGCGAGGCGAGCTCCCTCATAGGAGAAATTTATTCTACGGGCAAGCCCCTCTGGCTTTCCAGCGTGCGCTCCGCCACAGTCCTCTTCAACGCGCTCGGAAAGACAGGCAACTACCCCCTCCTCTTTGAAATAATAAAGGGCGACTACACGCTTCTCGAGAGGGCCGAAAGGATCGTCAATAGGTATAAAAGGGCCATCCTTGAGGCCATAGAGAAGGGGAGGAGGTGTGTGGAGGACAGGGGCCCCTTCCTGTTATTTGATGGTAGGGGGAGCGTGGAATATTTTACATCGGGCGCCGTGGCCTCTGTCCTGCACGGCGAAGGGGGGAAGCCAGCCGTTGTCCTCGTGGACGATGGGGATTACGTAAAACTTTCTATACGTGGTGGCGAGCGTTTGGGAGAGATAGTTTCTGGCATTGTAGAGCGCCTTGGTGTGGAGGGGGGAGGACATTCTGCCGCCGCAGGCGCCAGGGTGCCCCCAGACCTCCTCGACGACTTCCTTAGCCTTTTGGAGGATTCTCTGAAGCACCAGTGACGATATTTATAATTTTTTCTACATCCCACACCTCTAACTCTGTCTCTGGAACCCCTGTTGCTTCCGGCACCACAAGGATCTTCTTCCTGGGCCTGCCAATGACTTTCTCCACATATTTCATATTTTCTTCAACCTTCCTTATCTCGTTCCTGTCCAGTAATTTTATCCACTTTACTTCCACAAATATTTCTGGCCTCCTAAGACCAAGGACTATGTCTATTTCTCTCTCTTTCTTAATAAAGGTGCCTGCCGGCAGGCTAAATATCTCTTCCATAAGGCTGCGCATAAATCCCTCTACATAAAGGGGCAGCTTTTCTTTAAACACCTTTTTAACGGTGTTCATCGGGATGTCTACCTCAGGGAAGCCATACCTATCCTTGAGGTAGTAGTGGAGGTCGAAGACAGGCGATACATGTTCGTACACGTGCCCCCTCCTCCCCCACACGTTTATACCCTTTAGGATGCCTATTTCCTTGAAGATTGTAAGGTATTTTGCGAGGACGGTGGGAGAAGAAATATTTATCCCACTGTTTTTTACATAATAATATATTTTTGAGGGTGTTCTCCACCCTGCCGCCACCGCCTCAAGGATCTTTTTGTATACATCTGTTAGCCTCCTCTCGTTCTCATTAAAGATCTCCGCCACAATGCCCTCCACTCTTCCTGTCGCTTTGTAAAGTATGTTATCCACGCTTATGTTGTCTTCTATTACCCATGGATCCCTTACAAGCACCCAGATGTCCACTTTCCCGTCTTTCAAGTTCTTTATAGCGTCTGAGGGGGATATGAGCCCCATCGGGAATTCATCAAACAGACCGAGGAGGGGAGACTGTGGCTCAAAGATATTTTTCACCACAAAGAGCGACGATGTTACGAGCGTCAGCTCTCCCTTCCTCCCTTCTGCATGTAACCTCTCCATAAACTCTCTTCCGAGCCTGTGGAACTCGTCTACAACAACTGTTTCCCTTCCCAGAGCCCTGTAAAACTCTCTATAGAATGTTTCT
>CAYZKO010000009.1:0-9322 GCA_964479315.1 uncultured archaeon | reverse complement strand
CAGTTCTACAATCAGGCAGTTCAGGACTACAACGTTTTTATTGCCCAGCTACCCTGGAATATCATAGCTGCACTCCTCTCCAAGAGGCCCAGGCCCTACTTCGAGGTGCCCGAGCGCGAGGAGTTGGAGAAGCGCCTTGAGAGCGGAAATATTACAGCCAACCTGTGAGACTATGGAAACTTTATATCGGTGGAAAGAAAGTTTGCAACGTCGCTCCCTCCTCGTCATCCTCCTCTTCGCCCTCTACCTGAGCCTCCTTTCTTACCTTGTATTTGGGGCTGTCCTGGGGGCCCTCTATGCTGTGCTCCTTGGGGTGCTTATTTCCCTCGCCATCTCCATCTTCATGTACCTCTTTCCCAATGTTCCCGTTGTCACGATCTTTTCTGCCCATCGCTCAAGGAACAGAAGGCTGGATGCACTTGTAGAAAATATGAAGACAGCCTATGGCATAAGGAACGTCGAAGTTTATATAGTTCCTTGGCCCATAATAAATGCCTTTGTCGTATCCTCCCCCACACGCCACTACCTCTTCGTGACGGAGGGGGCGCTGGAGAAGCTTGACGACAGGGAGCTTGAGGGGGTGCTGGCCCACGAGTTTGCCCACATGGAGAACAAAGATTCTTTTTATATGACGCTCGCCAGTGTGGTGGCGGGCATTAGTGTGCTCTTGGCTAATATAATTTTAAATGGGGAGAGGAGCGACAAGCTGAGGGCTGTGGGTATCGTGCTGGCGGTCTTTGCACCCATTGTGGTCAGGATCCTGCTGTCTGCCCTTTCTCAGCAGAGGGAATATTTAGCAGACGCAAGGGCCGTGGAGGTTACCAAATATCCGCCAGGCCTCATAAGGGCCCTTGTAAAGGTTTCCCGCGAGAATACAAAAATGTTCTTCGAGGCCCTTGGCGTGCCCTCCCTCTTTGGCGCCCTCTTCTTCGACTTTGAGGACATACAGACCCATCCCCCTCTCCGGGAAAGGATAAAAAAGATCGGCGAAGTCACGGGAACGCCCGTTGACGTATACCTCTCCATGGTGGAGGAGGAAATATGGTGACATGGAGGGAGCTGAGGGTAGTGCTTGAAAAATATAGATGGGAGGGTCCAGAGCATATAAGGGGAGAGCCCTGGAAGGTAGTGATAGGCTGCATCCTCTCGCAACGCACGAGGGACGAGGTGACTGATGCCGCCTACAGAAAACTTTTTAGCAGGTTTAGGAGCCTGGAGGAGCTCGCTGGCGCCTCCCCGGGGGAGGTGGAGGAGCTCATATATCCCGTGGGCTTCTACAGGCAGAAGGCGAAGAGGATAATAGAGGCTGCCAAGTGGATGGCCGAAAACGGAGTTCCTCCAAGCCTTGAGGGATTATTGAAGATACCTGGCATTGGTAGAAAGTGCGCTAATATTGTTTTAACCCACGCATTTGGCAAGCCCGCCATAGCGGTGGATACTCATGTATTGCGTATAGGGAGGCGCCTCGGGCTTGGAAAGACCCCCCAGGAAGTAGAGGAGGCCCTAAAGAAAATAGTTCCCGAGCGTTTCTGGAGCGAAGTCAATAGGGCCCTCGTGAGGTTTGGGAGGGAGGTGTGTAGGCCCAGGCCCCTTTGTGGGAGATGCCCCCTGAGGTCCGCGTGTCCCGCCAGCGGTTAAAAACCCTTTGGTGGTGATGTGGGATGTGGAGCTCTCTGGGCTGGAGGCAAGGGTGCTGAGGGCCCTTGAGGGGGAGTGGCTCCCCCTTGAGGAGGTTGTGAGGAGAACGGGCCTCGACGCTACGGCCGTCATGAGGGCTATTATGTTTCTTGGGAATAAAAATTTAGTAGAAGAGAGAAGGGAGGAGAAGGAAGAAATAGAGTATACTGAAAGGGGAAGGCGCTACTTGGAGGAAGGCCTTCCCGAGAGAAGACTGCTGGAGATGCTTAAGGAGGGAGAGAGGGAGATAGGAGAGCTGTCAAAAAGTGTAGAAGGCTTTTCAGCCGCCCTGGGCCTCCTGAAAAAGGAGGGGATTGTAGAGGTGGAGGGAGGAAGGGTAAGGCTCGTGAGGTACGTGGAGGTGCTGCCCTGGGAGGAGGCGTTTAGGACGTTGGACAAAAAATGGCTGGATCTATTTTTAAAGAGGGGATTAATAAGGAAGAGGAGGGTTGTAAAAATTTACGTGAGGAAGGTGCGGGATGTGGAGGTGGAGGAGGGCCTCATAGAGCGCATAACCCCCGAGATTATAAGGAGCGGTGTGTGGAGAAAGAGAAAAATAAGGGAGTATGATGTTGAGGCGCCTGTGCCAAAGAAATATTTTGGATCAAAACATTTCTACCTCGAGTTCCTGGACAGGGTAAAGGAGGTCCTTGTGGGCATGGGTTTCAAGGAAATGAAGATAGAAAGCCCTGTGATAACCCACTTCTGGGACCTTGAGGTCCTCTTCGTCCCCCAGGACCATCCGGCGGCTGATCTGGGCGCCGCAGACACCTACCTCATAGAGGAGCCCCATAAGTATAAAGAGGTGGAGGAGAGGGAACTTTACCAACGGGTGAAAAAGATTCATGAAGAGGTCTGGCGCTATGGATGGAGGGATGAGGTGGCGGAGCGCCTTGTGCTACGCTCTCATATTACTACTTTATCTGCAAGGACCCTCCTGGAGGCCGAGATACCGGGTAAATATTTTGCCATAGCAAGGGCCTACAGACCCGAGCAGGTGGATGCCAAGCACCTACCAGAATTTAACCAACTTGAAGGAATAGTGCTCGACGAGAATATAAATTTCAGAGATCTCCTCGGGCTCCTTAAGGAGTTTGCGGAGGTCTTTGTGGGGACGGGTAATGTAAAATTTAAAGCCGGCTACTTCCCCTTCACAGAGCCCTCTGTGGAGATGTTTGTCAGGCACCCCTCCCTGGGCTGGATAGAGGTGGGCGGTGCGGGCATCTTCAGGGAGGAGCTCACCCAGCCCTTTGGCATTGAGGTGCCAGTCATTGCGTGGGGCCTGGGCCTCGAAAGGTTTTTTATGACGAGGTATCACGTTCACGACATCAGGGACCTCTTCGCTGAGGACCTTGAGAAGCTGAGGAGGATGCCAAAAATATGGAGGGTTTAGCATGCCCACCATTAAGGTCAAGAGGGATGACCTCTTCCGGCTCGTGGGACGGGAGTTTGGAAGGGAGGAGCTGGCAGACATCCTCTTTATGCTCAAGTCTGAGCTTGAGGAGTGGGGGGAGGAGCTGGAGATATCCGTGGATGACAGCGAGAGGCCCGACCTGTGGAGCGCCGAGGGGCTTGCAAGGGCCATAAGGATACACCTGGGCCTCCAGGACTTTCCAGAATACGAGGGGAGGGGGGCGGGCTATGAAGTGATAAACGAGGGGGTGCCCTACAGGCCCTACATAGCGGCGGCGGTGGTAAAAAATGTCCAGCTCGGTGAAGAGGGCCTTGAGCAGCTTATACAGCTCCAGGAAAAGATAATGCTTTCGTACGGGAGGAATAGGAAGAGGATAGCCATAGGCACTTCAGACGCCTCAAAAATAGCCTTTCCCATAACCTACAGGCTTGCCCACAAAGAAGAATATTCCTTTGTTCCCCTCCACCACGGAGAGGAGATGACGCTGGGGGAAGTTCTGGAAAGGACGGAAAAGGGAAGGGAGTACGGCCACCTCGTGGAGGAAAAAGTTCCTGTGTTGGTGGATGCAAAGGGAAGGGTGGTCACCTTCCCCCCAATAATTAACTCCGACGACCTGGGCAAGATCACCCCCCACACGAGGGACATATTTATAGATGTGACGGGGACGCAGCGGGAGGTTGTGGAGGTGGCCCTTAATGTTATGGTGACGGCCCTGGTGGAGAGGGGAGGGGAGGTCTATACTGTAAAAATAGGTAACGATATTTACCCAAATCTTTCGCCGAGGAGGGTGGAGGTGGAGCTTGAATACATAGAGAGGCTTGGAGGTGTAAAGTTTGAGCCCGCCCACTTCAAAAGGGCCGGCTACAGGGTGGTGGAGTTTGGGAGGAGGGTGGTCCTCCTCTATCCACCCTACAGGGGCGACATAAGGCATCCCAGGGACGTCCTGGAGGATGTGCTCGCCGCCTATGACTATAATAAAATAGAACCGAGGTTGCCGGCCATAAGCGTTCCAGGAGGGCTCCAGAAAGAGACCCTCTATGTGAATGCCGTCCGCGACATACTTTCCTCTGTGGCGGAGGAGGTGCAGACCTTCACCCTCACAGATCCGGGGCTCCTCCAGGAGCTTGGTCTCCCCCCTGCCGTTACCCTCTCCAACCCTGTTACAAGGACGTTTTCGGCCCTCAGGCCCGCCCTCCTGCCCCACCTCCTGAGGGTGCTTTCCAAGAACAGGAACGTCCCCTACCCACAAAAAATTTTTGAGGTGGGGGAGGTATTTAGCCCAGAAAGGGAGGTAAGGGCCTCCCTCGTGATGGCAGGAAGATTTACATATACGGATGCAAGGCAGGTCCTCGAGTATTTGGCAAGGAAAATGGAGCTGAAAGTTAGGTTCGTAAGGGGTGAGCACCCCCTCTTTATCCCTGGGAGGGTGGCCCGCGTTGAGGGGGATGTGGAGGGTCATGTGGGTGAGATAAGCCTTGAGGTATTGGAAAAGTTTAAGCTGGAGGTTCCTGTGGCAGCCTTCGAGATAAGACTACCCTTCTAATTTTTTACCCATGGTGTGCAGTATAACAAATAATAGAAGGGCAGTTGCGACGTTGGTGAAGAAAATCACAAGCGAGGCGATCTGGAGGTACGTCTCTGCTCCAGGGAAGCCCATGGAAATTAAGAGGGAGGCCACCACAGCCTCGCTTAGACCCCTGGGTATGGATACTGTTGCAATGGCCACATCCTCCACCTGTGAGAGCTTAGCAGCCACGTAGCGGGCCAGTATTGCCAACACGAGGAGGAGGAGGGAGAAGAGGTAGAGGTTGATGCCCTTTGGGGGGACAAAAATTGTGCCGAGGAAGACGAAGAAGAAGACCCTTATGAAAAACGAGATCTCGTCATTGAACGCCTTGAAGCGCCTCGAAAGCCTATAGTCCCCTTCCAGGAAGAACATATTTTTAACGGTCCGGGCGTTGCCCAGCACAAGGCCAAAGACGAAGGAGGCGATGGCACCGATACCCTTCAGGTATTCCACGGCTGCATAAATAAGGAACATGATACCAAGGGTTAGCATTTGAGCATAGGGGTGGTTGTTAATTTTTGACAGGACTTTTAGCCATAGAATGCCGGCTATTAGGCCAAAGACCACCGCTATGGAGAGGGAGGCTGCCATTATGTGGAGTGCGTCCAGGGGGTTGATGGAGCCCGTCTGGATGAAGTTGAGGAGGGTGATGACGAACACCAGGGCATAAGCGTTGGTGACGGTGGATTCTACGTTTAGGATGATTTTTGTTTTTGGAGAAATGGGGAGCTTTGAGGCTATGGTGGCCACCACGGCTGCCGAGGTCCCCCCTAACATTGTTCCGAGGAGCAAAGATTTTACTATGCTCCAGCCGAGGAGGGAGTAGGCTGCAAGGGTTATGAGGCCCGCTGAGAGGAAGTAGGAGACGGTGGCGAGGAGGAAGGCGGGCCCAGACTCCTTGAGGGTGTCCACGAGGTCCAGGTTGAGGCCCGTGTCATAAAGAATTATGGCCACAGCTATCGATGCCATGAAGCCGGCGAAATCGAGGAGGTTTGCTTTGTAGAAAACGAGGTGGCCAAGGATTACTCCGAGGGCCATCAGAATCACAGAATCAGGTATGTATTTTTTTCTGAAGAGCTCATCCGCCAGAAAGCCCACGAGGATGATGCCCCCCACCAGGAGCATGAAATCGGTGGGCGTCACCCATTAACAAGAAGCTTCCTTATTTAAGTTTGTTTCTATATACACCATGCGCATAAAGCTTGTGGCCCCCGCCGAGGCCTCCCTTCTCCCCCAAGTAAAGAAAATTACAAGATTTAGGTCCTCACGCCTCTACAGGGAGGTGCTACTCTTTCACCCAAAGGGGGCCTATGGGGTGCCGGAGCTTGTGGGGATAAGATATCCGCCCGAAAGGGAGGAGAAGGCCTACGCAGTGCACTACGGCCACGACATAAGGAACCAGGAGGAGAGGGTAATGGAGTACGGCGAGAAGGACAGGCTTCTGTATAAATATTTACAGCTCGGATTTCAGCAGGTTGGGGAATTTACGGTTGAAGATTATCGATTTGCCTGGAGAGAGTTCAACGGCAAATTTATATGCATAGGGGAGCTCGGTATGTGCTTCCTCATCCTTGAGAGGAAGTTCCCTGGAGAGGACACCGATATCTTTGAGGAGAAGCAGCGCCGCGCCTGGAGGTTCTTCTCCTCCCTGGGCTTTGACGAGAAGTCGTTGCTACCCGTGGACTACTGGGGATTTGTGGTCATGGAACTATTGCAGGGGGGCAAGTAGCCGCTTTAGGGCCGCTCCTATCTTTTTCCTCCACCCTTCTATATATTTTTCCACCTTCCTGTCGAGGTTCTCCACGGGCGTGATCTCCACCCCCAACTCCTCCAAGATCTCTCGCAATCCTCCATATCCCTGCCTCCTTCTGTGCCATATCACAGGCTCCCTATGGCCAAGGGCTGAAAAGAGCTCGAGCACATTCCAAAAACCCTCTCTTCGTATATTAACGACGATCTCTTTCCTCACATAGTCATTTGTTCTGCTGTTCTTGTAGTAAACACAGCACTCGTTATTATTTACCTCAAACCTTAATTTTCCCTGCCCGTCCAGCCATACAGTGGCCTCCTCCACTTCGCCGATCTTCTTTGCCACTCACCTCCACTTCCTGCGCCAATCCTACCACCTCACCTTTGTCCCTGGCTCCACCTTGTGGAGAGGAAGGAGGAGGCCCACCTCCTTCCCGTTATCCGCTGCCAGCAACATACCCTCCGAAATAACCCCCCTTATCCTCCTCTTCTTTAAATTTTTCACAACAATTATCCTTTTTCCTAAAAGTTCCTCCTTTGAATAGAACGCTTTTAGGCCAGCCACAAGCCTCCTTTCCTCCCCCACGTCCACCGTTAGGATGTAGAGTTTGTCTGCATTGGGGTGGTCCTCAACCTTTTTTATTACACCCACCCTTAGGTCAGGCTCCATGCTAATCCCCCATCAGCCCTTTCGAGCCCGGCCATCTTCGCCTCCGGTCACCTCATCATCCCTTTACCTCAAAGACTTAAAAACTTAATACCATATGGGGTGTGTACGCCGACGTCCACCTTCACCTCTATGGGGCTGCCAGCCCAGAAAAATTAGTTTCTGAGGCCCGTGAAGGGAGTGTAAATTTATTCATAAGTGCCGGCGAGGACGTGGAGACGTCGAGGAAGTGCGTGGAGCTCACGCGCCTGGAGGGGGTATTTGCCGCTGTAGGAGTCCATCCCTCCCACGCCCGCATAGAACCAGCTATAGAAAAACTTATAGGAGAAGGGGTAGTGGCAATAGGAGAGATAGGCTTAGATGAGAAGTATGAAAAATTTGGTGTTCCTCTGGAGCGGCAGAGGGAAGCCTTTGAATTTTACCTAAGGCTTGCAGAAGAATACGGTCTTCCCGTCGTCGTGCACACTGGCAGGAGCTACAGGGAAGCCCTGGACATCCTCCTAAAATATGATGTCCCTGTCCTCCTCCACTGGTACTCAGGGAGCGTCTCGTCGGCTGTTGAGGCTGTGGAGCACGGTTTTTACTTCTCCTTTGGGCCCGCCATCCTCAAGTATAAGAGCTATGAGGCCCTCCTAAGCGTAATACCTCTGAAAAATATGATGACAGAGACAGACTTTCCTGTGAGGGTTGGGGGGAGGGAGAACCATCCCATAAGGGTGGTGGAGGTGGCGAAGAAAATAGCTGAAGTCAAGGGGTTACCCCTCCATGAAACGGTGCACACCCTTTATAAAAACGCCCGCCACTTCTTCCACATATGAAGCTGGAGGTCTATGGCGCAGGGAGGGAGGTGGGGCGCTCCTCCCTTATCCTTGATACGGGGAGAACAAGAATTTTACTGGACCATGGAGTAAAGATAGAGCCAGATAAAGTTGAGTACCCCCTAGAATTTCAAGGAAATGTTGATGCAGTAATTTTATCGCACGCCCACCTCGATCACTCGGGCTACCTTCCCCACCTCTTCCGTGAGACCACATCCACCGTCTACATGACGCCTCCCACCCTCGACCTTTCTAAGCTCCTTTGGGAGGATGCCATGAAGGTGGCGAGGCTGAGGGGGGAGGAGCCCCCCTACGACAGAAAAAATATAAAGGAGGCCATAAGGCATGCCCTGACCTTTAACTATTACCATCCCTTTATGTTGAGTGAGGAGGTGAGCGTGGAGTTCTACGACGCTGGCCACATCCCAGGAGCCGCCATTACACGCCTTGAGACGGACCAGGGAGTTGTTGTATACACAGGGGATTTCAAGCTCTCGCCTACGAGGCTTCATGCGGGCGCCGATATTGAGAGCGCAGATTGTGATATTTTAATCATCGAGTCCACCTATGCCAACAGGGATCATCCGCCAAGGGAGGAGGTGGAGCGGAGGTTTATTGAGAAAATTAAGGAGGTGTTGGATAATGGGGGGCATGCCATAGTCCCCGTTTTTGCCCTGGGCAGGGCCCAGGAGATCATTGACCTTTTGGTGAGCTACAACGTTCCCTATCCTATCTACTTTGATGGCATGGGCAAGAAGGCCACAAAAATAATACTAAGGTATCCAGATTATATCGCTAACTACCACAAGCTAAAGAGGGCTGCTAAAAAAGTGATATGGGTAAAAAACTCTGGCCTGAGGAACGAAGCCCTCTCCCACCCCTCCGTAGTGGTAACCACCGCTGGTATGCTCCAGGGCGGGCCCGTCCTCCACTACCTCCTCCACCTAAGGGATGATCCCAAGTCCGCGGTATTGTTTACAGGCTTCCAGACGGAGGACTCGCCTGGGAGGAAATTATTGGAGGAGGGCATCCTTGTGGTGGACGAGTACGAATTCCCTACTAAGATCCAAAGGGAATACTTTGATTTCTCAGCCCATGCGGGGAGGGAGGACCTATTTAAATTTATTGAGCGGGCGGACCCCCACATACTTGTGGCGGTGCACGGTGATCCTGAGAACGCTGAGCTGTTGGCAAAGGAAGTTGAAGAAAATTATGGTATAAGGGCCTTTGCCCCCTCCAATGGAGAGGTGGTGCTACTTCAGTAGAAGGAGGAAGACGAGGAGGGCTGCCACGAAGGAGGCCCCAAACGTCAAGGGAAGGGACGATGCCGTCACATAGCCTGTCATAGGTCTTGTTGCTAAATTCTCCTCTCCCCATTCTATCTCCTGGACCTCCTCCACATAGAAGCCCCCTCCCTCCTCCCCTGCACC
>CAYZKO010000008.1:0-9928 GCA_964479315.1 uncultured archaeon | reverse complement strand
TTCACCCCACATTGGGCTCAACAGACCTTATCATGGGGTCGATGTCCATGCCCGGGCGCCTGTTCTTCAAAACAACCACCCGAGAGGGCTCAAACTCGTCCATGTACTCGAAGCCAGGGAGGTGGTCCAGGAGGGCGAGGGCAAATTTTTTCACATAGGCGTGGTCGGGCATGTTCCACTCCAGCAACCGTTTCCTCGAGGCGCCTATATACATGTATGCCTTCACCTCGACGAAGTGGGGGTTATATCTTTCTATGAGCTCTGCATACCCCTTTAAATTTTTGTCGTTCCACCCCCTTATGAGGGTGATCCTGGCCACCTTCCTGACCGGGGCATCCCTCAAAACGTCCAGCGTCCGGAGGAAGCGCTCCCAGTAGTCAGGGATAACGGGCCTGCTAACTTTTTTATACGTCTCCCTGTCGGGGGCTGTGAAGGAGACATAGATCTGAGTGGGCAATTTTTTCTCCCTCACCATCCTCTCCACCTCTTCAGGCACGAGCCCGTTGGTGACGACGAAAATTGATTTTACGTTCCAGTGTTTCTTAATATACTCTATGGACTCGGGAACGTAGGGGTAGAGCAGGGGCTCCCCCATGAGGGAAAAGGTTACGTGGTTTGGCTCGAGGGCCTCTCTATATATCTTTTTGTCCACATTGGGATCCCCACCAAACCCGGATAATAATTTCTTCCTCAGCTCCTTGAGCCTCTCCAGCGTCACCTCCGGGGGATCCACGGGGAAGTCCATCTTGGTCCCCACAAAGAACTCCATCTTCCTCCAGCAGTAGACACACCTGTTGGTGCACCATGCCACAGACTGGGTTATCTGCATGCACCTGTGGGTGTCAATACCATAGAACTTATTTTTATAGCACATCCCCTCCCCCCTTATGGCCTTCTTTGTCCAGCCGCAAATTTCTACCGCCGAGTGGTTGAAGACGCCGTAGCCTGCCCTCTCCAGCTGCTGGCGGACAGAGGAGGGGAGCACGTATTAAAAACGGTGCGCAAGACTTTTAGAGGGTGGAGTGGTGGACGCTGGACGCCCATGAGGTTATGGAGCTCCTGGGGACGGGGGAGAAGGGCCTCTCGCAGAAGGAGGCACTGGCAAGGCTAAGGAAGTATGGTAAAAATGTTATAGAAGGAGAAAAAACAAGAAGCCCAATATCTATTTTTATTAGCCAATTCACAGACCCCCTGGTGATACTCCTCATCATCGCCTCCCTCCTCTCCCTTTTCATAGGGGAGGGCACCGACGCCCTCCTCATCATGGCCATTGTCGTCCTCAACGCCCTCCTCGGCTTCCTCCAGGAGTACAGGGCTGAGGAGGCGCTCAAAAAATTAAAGAAAATGCTGTCGCTAAGGGCAAGGGTCATTAGAGAGGGGAAAGTGTTCGAAATAGACGCGGAGGAGCTCGTGCCGGGGGATGTGGTGCTCCTGGAGGAGGGGGACATAGTCCCCGCAGACGGGAGGCTCGTGGAGGCAAGGGATCTCTACGTGGACGAGTCTGTCCTCACGGGGGAGTCTGTGCCCGTGGAGAAGGATGCCAGGTGGAGGGGAGAGGGGGTCCTTGCAGACAGGAAAAATATGGTCTACAGCGGCACAAAGGTTGTCAGGGGGAAGGGGAAGTTTGTGGTCACGGCCACCGGGAGGCAGACAGAGGTGGGCAAGATAGCCAAGTACGTTTCTTCCATGGAGGAGGAAAAAACCTCCTTTGAAGAAGAGTTGGAGAGGCTGTCGAAGCTGATTGGTAAAATAACGATAGGGATAGCTGTGGTCACCATCCTCCTTGATCTCCTGAGGGGCTTCGGTGTGCTCACCTCCCTCATGACTGGCATCTCCCTCGCAGTGGCTGCAGTGCCCGAGGGGCTGCCCGTGGTGGTAACCCTTGCCCTCTCCCTGGGAACGCTGGAGATGGCCAGGAGGAAGGCCCTCGTAAGGAGGCTAAAAACTGTGGAGGTGCTGGGCGAAGTGGACGTCATATGCACCGACAAAACGGGGACCATAACCCAGAACAGGCTGAGGGTTGTGGAGATATGGGGGGATGAGGAGGAGATAAAGTTTGTGGCGAGGTGTTGTAGTGAGAAGGAAAGTAAGGACCCCCTCGAGAGGGCGCTCCACGAGTTTGCAGGGGAGTGTGGGTATAGGAAGGTGGAGGAGATCCCCTTCTCCTCAGAGAGGAAGATGATGACTATGGTGGTGGAAAAGGAGGGCAAGAAAATAATACTAACGAAGGGGGCGCCGGAAAAGGTTATACCGCTGACGAACAACAGGGGAGCCCTCAAGAAGGCTGAGGAGATGGCAAAAAGGGGCCTTAGGGTCATTGCCCTGGCCTACAAGGAAGGGGGTGAACCCGAAAAGCCGGGATACAAACTCGCCGGCCTCGTTGGATTGCTCGATCCGCCAAGGAAAGAAGTAAGGAAGGCTGTGGAGACTGCAAAGTCGGCGGGTATTAAAGTCATCATGATAACGGGGGACCACCCCGAGACAGCAAGGACGATTGGGAGGATGGTGGGGATTGAAGGGGAGGTGATGACGGGGGAAGAGCTTGAAAGGATGGATGAGGAGGAGCTTGCAGGGGTGATAGAAAATGTGGGGATCTTTGCAAGGGTGGATCCAGTTCATAAGTTAAAGATCGTGAGGGCGCTCAAGAGGAGGGGGCACGTGGTGGCCATGACGGGCGATGGTGTCAACGACGCCCCAGCCCTTAAGGCGGCGGACGTGGGCATAGCATTGGGCAGTGGGACAGATGTGGCAAAGGCGTCGGCTGATATGATCCTCCTGGACGACAACTTTGCTACCATTGTGAATGCTGTAAAAGAGGGTAGAAGAATTTTTGACAACATAAGGAAGTTTGTGGTTTACCTGTTGTCTGCAAACATAGGGGAGGTTGTAGGCGTGCTGGGGGCCTCGCTGGTGGGGAGGTTGTTGCTGAAGCCCGCCCACCTCCTCATAGTAAACATTTTGACCGATGGGCCCCCAGCGCTGGCGCTGGCGGTGGATCCCCCAGAGGGCGACGTCATGAAAAGGAAGCCGAGGAAGAGGGGGGAGCCCCTTATAACAAATAAGGAGCTTGTTTTTATGATAATAATCGGTGTTCTGCTTGGTGGGGCTGTGCTGCTCTCAAACCTCCTTGAGGAAGATGTCCAGAGGGCGTGGGGGGCGGCCCTGACAGCCTTCGTGGTCCTGGAGTTTGCAAGGCTGCAGAGTGTTAGGAGGCTGTCAGTGTTTTCGAACAGGTGGCTGGTGGTGTCCGTCCTCCTTTCGGTGGTAGTCCTCTTGGCCGTGCTCTATCCCCTGGGAAGCCTCTTCTCCATAAAGCCGCCCAGCATCACTTCCCTTGACGAGATAGCCCTCATAGCCATCCTCTTCTGGGCCATTTCTTGGATAGCCTCAAAGAGGGGGCTGAGGTAGTGGGGCAGAAAGGGCAAACATCTCCTTTGGTGAGGCAATGGAGCCCTTGGAGGGGCTCAGCGTTGGCGGTAGGCCCTATACAGACGAGTACGCCATTGAAAAGAGGCCTGAGTGGTTTGATCTGAGGGTGTGGGCCCAGGCGCTGAGGGAAAGGGGCATGGGGGTTGATATGCCCAGATAAATAAAGAGGTTGTGGATAGGTTAAGGGGGCTGAGGGAGAGGGGTATAAGGGCCGTAGAAAAATTTTATGAAAGGGTGGTGGAGGAGGCTGGTATTCCCCCAGAAGAGATCCTCTACATAGGTCACCAGGTGGACGACCTTAAACAACCCTCCTCACGGAGAGGGCGAGCACCCCCACACCATCCATGGGCTCTGTGAAGCCAAGGAATTTGTAGCCTGCCTCCCTCGCAAGGGAAATGATGTGCTCTGGGGTATAGCGCACAGACCTCCCCACCACAATACGATCCCCAGGCCTCAGGCGCAGGGATCCGATGCGCTTCTCCTTATCCATTTCAATGACCGCAAGGAGCTCCTTCCTCTCGTCGTTCCAGAGGTAGAGGAGGTGGGAATTTTCCTCTGTGATGCCCAGCTGACGGGGCACAACATAAAGGAATTCTTTGTTGTGGGGATCGTTCTCATACTCCTTCAGGAGAGCACGTACAGTCATGAAATTATATGTATAGAAGCCGAGGAAGAGGATGTCGTCCTTTCCCATGACCTCCCTTATGTTTACAAGTATCTTGAGGTCGTTGGAGTGGTTTCCCAGCGTATTGCCGAGGAAGAGGAGGAACCTAGGCCCCCTCACCTTTTTCACATCGGTGGGCACGTGCTCATCGAAGTCTATATGTATGGGGGTTGACGGGTAGTCCTTTTTCTTGAAGAGGGTGGAGGCCATGGACAGGAGTTGGGAAGAAATATCCACAGGGACGTAGGATAAGTCTATACCCTTCTTGCTCAGGAACTCTGCAATATACATGGCAGGCTTGCCGGTACCGCAACCCAAGTCCACCAGAGATATTTTATCGTATGTCCCTTCCTCCACGAAGGATCGGAGAATGCGCTTAACCCCCTTTATCTCCCCCAGCGTAAAAGATTCTGAGGTGAGCCTCTCGTCAGAAATCATCGCCCAAACACGGGCACCCTCATCGAGGTAGGCATACTTAAGGGGTATTTCGCCCCTGGCGTAGATGGAGTTCACCACCTCCCTCATCATCCCTTCGGGAAGCATGTTAACCTTTTGGGCCACGCCATTTAAAAGCTTTGTTTATTTCTCAGGCCACCGGTGTGGAGGTAAGAAGTGAGGATGAGGTGGCTTGTGGTCCTCGTGGTGGTGCTCCTCCTAGTGGGGGCCATTTTCCTCTACATGGGGAAGAAGGGGGAGAAGGAGAAGGCCATAGAGATGTGTGTAAGTTTGTGTAAAGGGGCAAAGGAGAGGGGGCTTGATCTTTCCAATGGGCCCTGCCTCTCTAATAATTTAATGGAGGGGTGGGTCTGTGATGTGGCTCACTGGCCAAGGCTGGAGGTGGACAACAGGCCTGAAAACCAGTGTTCCGCCTTCAGGGAGGGCAGGGCAAGGAACTTCGTGGAGGTGGATGAGGACTGCAGGGTGATAAAGGTCTATTACAACGGCAGGCTTGAGATCCTCAGGTGAAAAATTTATTGTTTCGTTTCATTCGTATCATTGTGTTTCACCCCTTCAGATGATACGAAACGATACGATTGAAACACATCACCGCCTGTGCCAGGTGGTGCTCTTCCCCCTGCCCACCCTCTGCACAATTCCCAATTCCTCCATCTTCTTTAACAACCTAAAAGCGGTCATTCTTGACACACCAAGCTCTTCTGCCACCCTTGAAGTAGAAGCAGGGAGCACCTCTAATATTTTCTCAAAGCGGTGGTCAAGCACGCCGGGGGTAAAGGTCACCTCCGTGAACCCCCTCTCGCTAACGATGTCGAGCCTGCACCCCACGAGGGCGCACTCCCTTCTCATGAGCTCTATGCCACGCCCGCGCTTTTCTACATAACGCATCTCAAACATAAGATCATAGAGAGTGGGATTCCTGGGAACAGGCCTCGGTCTTTCGATGCTCACCTCGCCTGGTATCTCCCCTGGATTCTCCACCCTTATAACATTTCCTTCCACTCTCACAAACGTCTCAGAGAACTTGGCATAATTCCTGTGAACAAGGGCGTTGACGATGGCTTCCCTAAGGGCCTTTGGAGGAATGAGGGGTATTTCTTTTCTTTCGCCCCCCACCACCCTCCACCTCACGGGGATCCTTGGTATTAAAATATCAAGGGCGTCGTCTACAAGCTTCCAGAGGGGGCCCTCCAGTCTTATCCACCTGTCACCATAGTCTATGCGTAGGGCTGTATGGGGGAAGTGGAACTGGGGATGTTTTGTAAAAGTAAGGGCTGTGGCCAAGGTAAGCCTATCATTCTTTATAAGGCCTTTCTTTTTAAGATATGTCACCACATCGCCTATCTCTATCCTCCTCTCCTCCAGCTTTTCTTTATATTTCCTCAGGGCCACGTCCCAAATGTCATCTGTCGTGAAGGGTGTGAGGATGGCGTCTGTGGGGAAGATCACGAACTCCGAGGCCAGCTCAACAATTTCCCTCAAAGAGAGGGGCCTCTTGGTGGAGCCTATCCTCATGTAGACGGTTCCCCCAACGGCGTGGAGCTTACCATTCTTTTTTACCTCCACCACAACAATATGTTTGTCATTTATGGAGAGCGTGCAGATATCATACTCCACAGGCGGTTCAAGGGAGGCGGCGGCACGGCTGATCTCATCCCTCACCTTTTTGGGATCCGCACCTACCACTTTTCCGTCATCATCAACCCCTATGATAATATAACCACCGCCACTGTTGGCAAAGGCGCACATATCCGCTGCTATCTTACCCCCTTCCCTAACATTCCTCTTAAACTCAATTTTTGGCCCCTCCCCCTCCAGGAGAAGCTTTATGACAAACTCGGGGGTGCATTCCATACCATCCATGGGCCTGAAAAGTTTTAAATGCGTTTCATTCGTATCATTGTGTTCCACCCCTTCAGGTGATACGAAATGATATGAATGAAACCTAACCCAGGAGCTTGGTGAAGAGGGCTGCAAGCTTTGGGCGGGTGGCAAGCCGTGGGATAATGGAGAGGAGGGGCGCAAGGTTGCCCTCTGAAAGTTTTGTGAGATCCTCTGCTGTTACAAGGTCAATGAGGAAATTAAGGTCGTCGTCTGTGAGTTGTTCAAAGAGCTGACGCACCTTGACAAGCTTCTCTAATTCTTTCCCCCTCTTCTCCCACCAGAGTTTGGTGTATTCAGAGAGGGTGGCGTCGGAGAAGTCCTCCCTCTCGTGGGCCTTGGCCACCACCTCCGCCGCAATCTCTGCGGCCTCCATGGCGAGGAACATTCCCCCTCCGTGGAGGGGGTGGACCTGGTGGGCGGCATCACCAATAACAAGGAAGCCGTCAAGCGTCATCTTCTTTAAAAATCCTCCAACAGGTATACCGCCACCCCTCACCTCTATTATGCTCGCATCCCTAAACCCATACTCGGGATGCTCCTCCATCCATTTTTCTAAGTAGTAGCGGGCTGTCCTCTCGCTGCGGGCGTCAATACCAATGCCCACGTTGGCTGCATCTTCGTCTGTGGGGAAGATCCACACGTAGCCGCGGGGGGCCACCTCATTGCCAAAGAAAAGATGTATATAGTCTGGATCGATGTCAAGGCCCACCATCTGGTATTCAAAGCCAGAGTCTGAGTGGTAGGGGGTCTGGGTAGTGTTGAGGCCTGCGAGCCTGGCCATCCTCGATTCAAAGCCGTCTGCAGCAACCACAACGTTTGCATAGAATTCCTTTTCCTCGCCGAGGAAGGAGCCCCTCACACCAACAACTTTTCCATCCTCCTTTATGATGTCTGTGGCCTCGTGGAACGCAAGGATCCTTGCGCCCTTCCTCGTGGCGAGCTTGGCAAGCTCCTTCTCAAACATCTTCCTTTCTATGACGTAGCCGTTGCCTGGGATAGTTATGGATTTTCCGTTGGGGGCATAAACCTTACCTCCCTTCACCTCCCAGCCCTTCCACCTTTCGTCTGGCTCGAGTCCAAGGATTTTTAAATGGTTTGCATCAAAACCTTCTGCACACTGGACAGGGGTTCCTATCTCTTTTTTCCTTTCAAGGACAAGGATGCGGAGGCCTTTTTCTGCCGCATTCTTTGCAAACCAGAGGCCCGCGGGGCCGCCACCCACCACAACAACGTCCCACTCACGCAAGGCTAACCCCCCTTTCCTTTGCTATTTCCTCAAGCTGGGGCTTTATTTCAAGGGCAGCAACGGGGCAGGCCTTTACACACAGGCCACAGAGGGTGCATTTTTTATGGTCCACAACTATGGCGCCGTTCTCCAGCTTTAGTGCCCCAAAGGGGCAGATGCCCACACACATACCACAACGGAGGCATTTGGAGGAATCCCATGTGAGCATGGTGGGAGAGGGGGCATTATCCTTTTAAAGCGGTGCTCCCCAGTAGGGAGAGGAGGGCGTCCAGCAAGGACCTTATGAAGTCCATTATGGAATCTATGAGGGTTTTGCGGGCCTCCCTTTTCTCTTGCGGTTCTACCACTACCTCTTTAGGAAGCTCCTCAGGTTTTATTATGTTTACGGTTACGTGGCCCCTTACCAGGGTGCTGTTCCTAAGGATCTCCTCTATTTGTATTTTATAGGTGCCAGGGCTTGAAAACACACAGCAGAGGGCGTCGTTCTCCTCCCTAAGAACACCTCCACCGCAGTCAACCCTGTAGGCCACGACGCTGGGGTCCCAGAGGGGGGAGGGCCTCACGTCAAGGCAGATGGTGTTGGAGGTTATGGTGGTGCCGTCGACGGGGTAAATAAAATTAACTTCGGAGGTCTTCTCTGGGTGGTAGGAGGTTATGGAGATGGTGTAGCTGAGGTAAAGGCCTGTGGTGGGATCGTCGTAGAGGATGGGCCCCATTTCCTTGATTTCGGCATCCTTTATGGCTGTGAGTTTAATAGCGGTATTGCCGAAGAGGTGGCACTTAAAAGTAAAGGCGCTTGGAGGGATGCCGTTCTCATAGGGCGGGAGACCGCTATTGTATACTACGTTAAGGTCGTCACAGCCCACCACGTTTAAATAATCGAGGGGGACGTCGCTCTCCACCCTTACTGTAACGGTGCCTGGGGCTATGGCCAGGACGCCGCTTTTGATATGGAAATCTGTCTGCTCACCCTCTACATAGAGCCTTACGGGCAAGAAGCTAATCTCTCGAAGGATGTGGTTGCCCCACTCGTCTGCTGGAATATCTGCGTCCACATAGAACTCACACACATTCCCTTCCACGTGGACGAGCTTCAAAAATTTGTACTTTTCTGGGATGTAGAGCGTCCCCACGGCGCGCTTTGCCAGAAGCTCCCACCCCTCCATATCTTCAGAGACGTAGGCGGAGAGGGTGCAGGGGGTGGTATCGAGGTTGTAAGAGAGCTGGGAGGGGTAAGTTATCTCCACAAGGCGGTAGCCATTCTCAGGCCTTACGTCGCCAACATAATAAATTTTTTCTTTCCCATAATATTCCATAACTAGCTCGTCTGGCTCATACTTTTCCTTTATATTTTTATAGACGCCGAGGGCGTTGGAGGCGGAAGGGCCAACAGAGCTGCCGTGCTCTTGTCCAAATATGTTACTACCATGGGCCACCAACTGGTAGTGGAAGCCCACATCGGAGGCAATGGGATGGAGGGGGCTCCTTATGGAGAGGGCCAGCGCCAGGAGGAGGAGAAGGAGGAGGTGGCGCACTAAGGAAGAGGGACCGCAACGCTTATAAACAACCTCCACTTTATGGATAGCGGGGTGTCCAAAATGGCCAAGTACGAGATAGCAAGGAGGCTATCGGGCAAGGGTGTCATAACCAACAGGGGCGAGATGCTCGGGAGGCTGCTTGACCTACTTGTGGACGAAAGATCCGGCATAATAGAATATCTTGTGGTGGAGATAGCGTCGGATTCCAGGGCGGCAAGGAAGCTTGGGCTCGACAAGAGGGTGGTGGAGATCCCCTACAGGGCTGTGGTGGCGGTGAGCGACTACGTTATTGTGGATGAGGCAAACCTCACAGAGTAAAAACGTGGTGGGGCCCCCTCCTTCCCCTATATTTAAGCCTGCCCACATCCCTAAAAACCCCTGTGCTCACCATCTCCTCCAGCTCTCCCCAATGGCTATAGATCTCCTCCAACATCTCCTCCACCTCTGAAATTTTCTGCTCCAGCTCCTTAAGTCCTTTCTCCATGTAAGTAATTTTCTTCTCATCCCTCTTCCCACCGCTTTCCCTCCTAAAGAAGTGGGGGGTGAAGGCGTCGAGGGCCTCCGAAAAAGTATCGTATTTTTTCGAACACCCAAGGTGCAGGAGCTGTATAGGGAAGGGGTCGTTATTGCAGAGGTAGCCTGCGGGGGAAGATAGTTCTTGGAGGAGGTTTGAGAGGTGGGTTGCAAGTTCTTGGGGGGTAAGGGATTCCT
>CAYZKO010000007.1:0-9933 GCA_964479315.1 uncultured archaeon | reverse complement strand
CTCCAACACCTGCCTTATGAAGGCCTTTGCCTCCCCTTCCTCAATACCGGCCTCCCTTAGCCTCTTAAACGCTATCCTCTCCACTATCCAATATTTTTTATAACGCTCGTTGAGCTTCCTCCACGGAAACCCCTTGAGGGCCCTTGCCATGCCCTCGTGATAGGGGAGCATGCCCCTCAGCATGAGGAAGGCGATTATGGGATATCCCATGTAGCCCCTCAGCTTGGTGCCGTTGTCTGTGGATCCGATGCTCTCCCCATCAAACACCACTTTATATTTCCTTGTCCCATCTGAGGATATTACCTCGGCTCCTTCATCAGTTAGTTTTATCCTTCCATCGGCTATGCAACCCAGCGCCTCCAAAACTTTTATCTCGGGCGTAGGCCTCCACTCACCCCACCCTGACCGTGAACGTTCCATCCCCATTGCTCACCACCTTAAAGTTAAGGTAGACGGGCTTCTTTATGTAGATGCCGTCCTCCGTCACCTGCACGAGCCCCTTAACGCAGGGCTTGCACGTGGGCTCCACCTCGAAATCGAAGGGGATGTTCCTCTCAAGGAAGCCAAACACCTTATAGTTCTTGATGAACTCCTGTATGTCCCTCTTCAGAATATTTTTCTCAACATGATACTTCCCCAGGTCCACCGTAAGCGTCATGGTGGGGGGCATTTTGGCCAGTGTCCTGCCCAGCCTGTCCACGGGATCCACAGGAAGGATAAAGAGGTGGAAGAGGAGTATGGCCACGAAGGACATGATAAGAACATATTTTAACCCAGCTGTCCAGCTACCCTCAGCCACAATCCCGGCCAGCAGGCCCGTTATAATGGCCTCCACAATAAGGAGGTGCAGGAACAGCATCTTTAGTTTGAACTCTGGAATGCTTGAGGCCTTCCCCAGGGAGGGGGAGCCCCCTAAGGAAAACTTAAGGCTAAAGGTGGGCATGACAGGGATCTCGGGGATGAGGACGTTTAGCAAAATATAAGAGAGGGCAATGGATAGCAGAAAAACAACGTACATAGTGCTCACGAAGGGGCCAAACCTTGCCTTCCTCTCCTCCTGAAGGGCATTTATCCTCCTGAGGTCCTCCGCCACCGTTTCCAGGATGCTCGGTATGTTACCGCCGCTTGCAAAGGCTTCTAATATTATAAGGACTGCGGACTTTATCTTCTCGCTCCCAGTCTCTTGAGCAAAAAGTTTAAATGCGTCCTCAAAGGGAACACCCCACGAGAGACGAACCGCAAGCTTCTTTATGTGTGGGGAAAGCGCTCCATAATTTTGGCGTGTAGTGTGGTAGACCGCCCTCACAAGGGAGAGCCCTGTGTGCTGGAGGTCTGCCAGGTCCTTCAGGAACTGGGGGAAATATTTTTCTTTTTCGAGCAGGCGGAGGTGCTGCCTGTAAAAATAGATAAAGGGGATGAGCACCACGAGGAAGAAGACGAGGGCGGTGAGGGTGGAAAAATAAGGTGTGTCGCGGAAGGTCAGTATGACGTAGATGAAGAGAGGAATAGAAATAAGGATGTCCAGAATGATGAGGGGGAGCCAGTCCGGCAGCTCCCTAACCCTCCCAAACAACTTTATCCTCATGCTATCTCCCTCGGTCTTATCATATCAGCCAGGAGAAGGAAGATGAGGCCACCCACAGGTAGGGCAAAATATGTCATGAGCATTAGCACCGTGAGGGGGTCGAAGCCGGCCACCTTTCCCCCACCAAAGGTGCTCACAATTATGAGAATTATGGCGGACAGGATGGGGCCGAGGACAAAAATCACCATGTAGATGTCTGTGAGGAGGTTCATGGTCTGGACCGCCTTCCTCTCCTGCTGCTCAAGAAGCGAGTAAAGCTCCCTCGACTTGGAGTAGAGGAAGTCCCTTAAATTTCCTCCAGCCCTCAGGGTAGATGAAATCCCCCACAAAACCTCTGCCCAAAGACGCGACGGTGACACCCTTGCAGCGTCAGATATGGCGCTGAAGATGTCCTTTCCGAGCACAGCCACATCCCTGTATATGTATCCGCACTCCTTTGCCACCTCCCCATACTTCTTTATTTTGCTAAGGATCCTGAACATGTGGTGGGGGGGTATGCCTGTCCCCGCCAGCGTCGCCATGTGGGTAACCGCTGCAGGCAGCGCCATGTCTATGGAGGAGGCCCTCGAGGCCGCCACAATCCTCGGATAATTGAGAAAGTAGAGTATTAAGATGACAGAAACGCCTATTGCCCCCACAACAGACAAGATAAACGCCACGGGCTTCGCCATGCCATAAAAGAGCAGGTAGAGGGGCACAAAGGCCACAAAGGGCGTGAGCATAATTAGTAAAATTATCAAGGAGACGTATTCGTCGAGCGAGAGGGGGATCCTGGCGCTCCTCAAATCATTATGAAGCCATTCAAATTCCTTCCTGTGCCTGTAGACGATCCTTCCAAAGAGGCGGTAGGCCAGCTTGGCAAGTTTATTTAGCATAGCCTATCTCCTCCAGCAAAACATCCGGCTCCTTGTAATACCTCGAAATGTATTTCTGAACGTCGCGGTAATATCTTATGTCGTTGTCTGCAAGGTATTTTATCACGAAGGACCTCCTCCTGAGCTCCGACCACACGCTCTTCTCGTCCACGCCCCTCTCGTGAATTATTTTATCTATGACCTTACTCTTCTTGGCGATAACAAATTTATCCTCAGCGGGTATCCACTCAATAAAAGTATTGGTGATGGGGCGCTTCCTCTCGAGGTCCACGTCCATGATCTCCTCCACCCTGCCAATCCTCCTCACCCTGTAATTTTTAACTAGGGCCCTCCTCGCAAAGATCACAAGATCGAGGGAGTGGAGGAGGGCTGGGGGAAGGGAGATGGGGGGCGAAATTAACCTATCGACGAGGGTGTCCATGTTCTCTGCGTGGATGGTGGCAAGGCCCGGGTGCCCTGTCGCCATACCCTGGAAGAGCACGTACGTTTCTTTACCTCTCACCTCACCCACCACAATATAATCAGGCCTCTCACGGAGGGCAGCCCTGAGGAGGTCAAAGAGATCCACCTTCGAAACGCCCTCCTCCTCCCTTGCAATCTTCTGCAACCAGTTTTCATGGGAAAGCCTAAGCTCGGGCGTGTCTTCTATGGATACAATTTTTGCCTCAGGCGGTATGAACATGGCGATGGCATTGAGGAGGGTTGTCTTACCTGTGGCGGTACCGCCGGCGATGAGGATGGACGAGCGGTATTGAACTGCAAGCCACAAATAAGCAGCAATGGTTGGCGTGAGCGTTCCGTATTTTACGAGGTCTGTTATGGTGAGGGGATCCTTCCTGAACTTCCTTATGGTGAAGTTGGAGCCGCGGGTAGAAATATCCTTGGAGACCACGTAAGTGGCCTGCACACGGCTCCCGTCGGGTAGCGCCCCCTGGAGGAGCGGATCGCTCACGGAAACATGCCTTCCCGCCAGCTGCGCCATTTTTATAATGAACCTGTTGAGCTCCTCGTTGTCCTTGAACATCACATCCGTCTGGACAGAGCCGTACTTCCTGTGATAGACGTAGATGGGGATGCCTGGACCGATGCAGGAAATGTCCTCTATCTTTGGGTCCTTCATGAGGGGCTCTATCCTCTCGAGGCCCACAAAATCCCTCAGGATGTAGTACTTAAACTTTTCGTACTGGAGGGGCGTCAGGTTGAACCCATAGTCCCTCACTATCTCATCAAACTTTTTCTCCACATACCTCTCAATGGATTCCGGCTCCTCTATCTCGTAGGCCCCCACATCAATGAGCTCCGTCAACAACGTCTTTATTCTGTCCAGCTCCTCCTTCTCGTGGAGGGTGAGCACGGGTTCTTCCACATGGTACACTAATTTGTTCTCCTCGTCATGCCACACTATATGGGCGTAGGCATGGGGAGGTATCAAAGGATATCTTTCGTCAACATCTGAATAAGAGGGTGGCTTCCACTCCGCAGGAAATTCACCAGCAATATCTTCAGGCAAAGTGTGGACCAATTGCGAAAGCACGTCCCTGGGATGGGAGAGCACTTCCACCGGGAGGGGCCTTATCTCTTCCACAGCAAGGGCAGGGGTCACACTAATAATTCCCACACCCCTGCTTTCCTCCATACCAGCTATCTCCATGAGGCTTTCCTGGGGTGCCTCCCTCCCCTGGGCTGCAACATCTTGGGGCACCACGCCCTGACGTATCTGGCCCGGGAGCACGCCCTGGCTTGGAAGCGTCCCTATGAAGACGGGGCCGGAGCCCTTGAGGACCACCGTGGTGCCCTTCTCCTGCCCCTCTGCCACATCGAAGGGCAGCTCCGCCTTAACCTCCGAGACCAGGGAGGGGACTGTGGGAACAGCAGGTGCTGTATCTAAATTTATTGTAGAGGCTGAGAGTGTTATGGTGTCCGCCTTCGCCCCCTTTATCTCACCTATTTTTAAGTCCTTCAGCTCCAGATCTCCAGCCTCCAGCGTCCCCTTAAGCTCTCCCTTTATCTTTATTTCCTCCAGGGGCTCCTCTTCTATGTCTTTCTCCTCTCCACCACCAAGCCCCTCCACCGCTCTCCTCAACAGCCTCCTGAGCTTAAACCTCCCCACGCTTACCTATAGGGGTGGCCTCCTTTAAATGTTGTCGCCTCCACAACCAGCGTGGAACCACTGGCGGTGGGCATCATCCCCGACGGAAACAGGCGCTACGCCAGGAAGATGGGCCTCTCCTATGAGGCCGCCTACAGAAAGGGCCTACAGGTGGCAAAGGAGGCACTAAAATTTTTTAGAGACAACACAAACATAAAGTACATTTATTTCTATACCCTCTCCCTCGACAACCTAAGGAACAGACCAAAAGAAGAGCTCTCAGTTCTTTTCAAGCTCTTGGAACTGGAGCTCGCCAGCCCGGATATTAAAAATTTAGGTGTAGAATTCATCCCGGCTGGCGAGCTCCATCTCCTTCCCAAGCCCATCCAGGAGGGCCTTAGAAGGCTGAGGGAGGAAACGGAAGGCCACGACCTCAAGGTGGGTCTCCTCCTTGCATACTCAGGCGTTGAGGAGGTGGTAAGGGCGGCGAGGCTATCCTCTCCGGCCTCCTACCAGGAGCTAAGACGCTTCTTTTATCTTCCAGATTTCCCAGATGCCGATCTTGTTATAAGGACGTCTGGGGAAAAAAGGCTTAGCGCCTTCATCCCGCTCCAAGCGGCATATGCTGAGTTTATTTTTTATCCAAAGCTCTGGCCGGAGCTGGAGGTAGAGGACTTCAAGTTCTTCATGGAGGAATATGCAAGGCGCGAAAGACGCTTCGGAAAATAGTTTTAAGGAGGGGGGCGCCCAGGAGAGAGAAGGGGTCGTCCATATCGCCCCTCTTCTCTAAGAAGGCCTTCATTTCACCAACCACGGGCAGGATGTTCTCAGCTCCCATCTTTAAAATAAAATGCCTCATGATCCTGTGAAGGAGAAGCTTGGGATAAATACTAATCCTATATGCCCTGTTTACGTCACCCTCCAGGTTGTCCACTAAAATGTCTATCCACTGGAGGCCAAGGGAAATACCGCCCCCTGTGGTGGCCTTTGTGGTGGCGGCTGCATCGCCCACGAGAAAAATGTTATTTCCCGCGACCCTCGGTAATGGTCCAAGGGGAATGACTCTTCCCCCTATCTTTTTTATGTCTGTCCCCAGATATTTTGCATAGGTTAGGAGGAGGTGGCGGGCCCTTCCGGCGAGCTCCAGGGGGACGCCGATGCCTATCCTTGCTTGCTCTCCTGTGGGTATGACCCAGCCAAAGAAGCCTGGGGCCCAGGGCCCAAAATCCACATAAACATAATTTTCTTGACCCCAGGGGGCCGTTCCCTGCAATGCAAGGATGTATTCCGGCTCCTTCTTCGTTACATACCTCCTAAAGATGGATAGGGCTCCATCTGCAGCCACAACAGGCCCTTCAGCCCTGTAATATTTGCTCCTAACCAGCTTAACCCCCCTTGCCTGGGCTTCCTCTATCAAAATTCTGTGCATTAGGCCTCTATCCACCACGCTGGCCACTCCCTTCCTTTCCACCACCAGCTCCTCCCCACCAGCCCTTATAACCGCTCCGTCTATCCTCCACACCTCCGCCTCCCTCAAAAATTTATATCTCTTCACCACTCTGCCATTAACGAGTCCTCCGCAGACTGCATCCTCCCCAGGCCTGGGCTCATAGAGTATAACATCATAGCCCTCCTCAGAAAGCCTCATGGCGGCATAGGCCCCCAGCCTTCCCCCCACCACACGAAAGCTCAGCTCACCTCCTTCTCCCCATGGTGCGGCCTGCCCATTCACTCATCATCGCCCTTTTTAACCTTAATCCCAAAACCTATAAATGTGAATCCCCTACGGGCCCTGGAGGACGCCTATTACTCGTTAGTAGACTGGCTCGTGGACCACAACATCCCCATCGATAAAATTTTAGACCCCCTTGAAGAGAGGGGTATCAACACCTTCTACCTCTTCCTTGGCCTTATAGCCCTCCTGGTGGCTGGCTTCTTCTACTTCTACTTCCAGTCCCCCTTGACAAAGCCGGAAAGAGTTTTTCTTGTCGAAGACGACAGGGGGATGCGCATAGCAGGTGCAAAGCTCGTTGTTCTGGTCGATGGTGAGGAAAAAGTATTTTTTACAGACGAAAACGGTATTGTGCGCGTGAGGGGAAATGACATAAGCCTTGAGGAGGTGGAGCTGGAGGGCTACAAGAGGGTGGTCCTCAGGGAGGGCGATGAGCATGTCAAAATAGTTCTCTCGCCCGTTAAGAAATTTTTAAAAATTGCCATTGTGGACGGAGAGGGTTCTCCCCTCAATGCAGAAGTAAAAATATATTTAGATGGAGAGGAGGTGTATTCCTCCTCAGGCCCCTACCATAAGGTGTGCTTCAGTCAGGCGGAGGTAGAGGGCTGCCTCAAACCCGGGGAACTTAAAATTGTGGCCTCTGCCCAAGGATCCGTTGAGATCAAAACGCTGAATATAAAAAGTTTGGATGACGTTCCGGAAAAGCCCCTGGTAATAAAAATAGTTAAACGGATGGAGGGACTTAGCCTGCTAAGGAAGGAGGCCACTGTTACTTTTCTTGTTAAATATCAAGATGGAAGCCCCTTTGTGGGTCAGATCAGGGTAGCCCCTGCCAATTCCTCCTCCCCAGGCAGGCTTATAAATATAGTTGGTGGTGTAGGTGGCGCCGAGCTCCCCCTCGGCAACTATAAAGTTACATCTGCAGAGGCCCTCATAAATGGAAAGCTCGTCAGCGCCGAAATCTTAGAGGGTTCCACTTTCAGGGTAGCAAAGGACACCGACATTCTTATCAAGGTAAAGAGACCTGTCATACACCATATCGTATCGTTTAAAATAACAGATGAGGACGGCAGGCTTGTTAAGGCCACTGTAGAAATAAGGGCAGGCCCGTTGGCCCTTAAGAGGAGGGGCTACTCCGTAACCTTTAGGTTCGAGAAAAATATTTGTGGGGAGTATGTGGTGAGTGCCGAGGGCTACCACGCGGAGAAGGGGACCTTCTGCACGGACAAAAACTATCTTGTTATACTTAAAAAAGTTCCAGAGATCGGCATTACAATAATTACCGTAAAAGATATCTTAGGTGAGCCTATAGAAGGCATGGACGTCTACATAGTTGACACCAATGGCACCCCTGTCACAGAGCCTCTAACAACGGACGAATCTGGGAAGGTAAAATTTACTTTACCGCCGGGCACGTACAGGGCTGTGGCGGTGGGTGGCCACGAGGTCCCATCCAAGGAGTTCACCCTAAAGCCCAAGAAGATGGTAAACGTCACCATTTCCTACATACCACACCCCGCTGCAGTCCTCTTTCTTGTGGAGAGGGAGGGCCTGCCCCTAAGGGGTGCCCACATCAAAGTTTATATAAAGGACAAGAAGGTGGCAGAGAGCACTACAGATGTGGACGGAATAGCTAATTTTAAGCTTCCCACAGGAGTAGAGCTCTGGTGGAGTGTCACATACAAGGGCATCACATATGAGGGTAACCATTTCTTCATCCCCCCAGGCACCAAGGACTACGATATAAGAATTTCCTTACCCTCCTTCCGCGAGCAACTAAAGATTTTAGGCGTTTTTTCACAGGGCCACCCCGTGAGCTCTGTGGAGAGGGGGAAGAATTACGTTATAGCCATTGAAATTTCTCACAAATCTCCCGGGAAATTAGCTCTATCCCTCAACAACCTCCAGCTCGTAAAATCCTCCCACACCCTCAAGAGGGAGGGGAACACCTTCTACATTATCTTGGATAGGGGTAACATTGTGGAAAAAGTTTACGTTGAGGTGAAGGTGTCTTCTGAAGGCGAGAAGCCGGCGGCAATCTTTGAAGCACGCTGGAACGACCTAAAGGCGAGTAAGATCCTAAGGATTGGGGGCGAAACTGACTGCTCCCTGGCAGAGAGGGCCTGTGTAGGGTTCCGCTTCAATTACGACCACATAGAGCTAGGTAAGGAATACAACTTTATTTTTACAGCCCTCTCCTCCCATCAGGTAGATATAAAACTTGTAGCCAGGTGGCTCGGAGGGGAAAAGGTCCTATGCAAGGGCTCCGCCCCCATCGTTACATGTAAAGGGACGTTTATCCTCAGGAGTCCCGCAGACAGCGTCCAATTCCACCTCCTCATCCTCAGGGACGGAAAGACCGTAGAAGATAGGGTACTAAAGGTAGTTGGCGTAGCCAAAAAGTTGTATGGGGAGCTACGCCTCAGGGTTCAAAGCAGAGACATCATCCCTCCTTACTTTATTGGCCGCACCATAACCCTAACAGCCTTTGTAGACCTCAAGGGGACGCCCATTGAAGGTATTACTCCCGTAATAAAAGTGGAGTGTGGGAAGACCCTCTCGAAGGAGGGCTGGAAGGCCACCTTTACCCTCAACACAAGGGGCTGCACCATCCTCTCCATAAGCGCAGAGGCCCCCTACTACAAGAGCTCCAGGGTTCGCTTCACCAAGATCACAGGGGACATAATAACCGTTGATGTGGCAAAGAATGACCTCACAATGGACAGCGATGAGGCAAAAATTGTAAGGTTTGACATTGGCCTTGCAGAGCCCTTCGCCCCTACAAGGATTCAGAGAAAGCAGGAGGACGACTACTCATCTCTAAAAATAATTACTGAAGAAGATGTGGCCTTCGAGGTAAGGATAAAAAACGATATCCGTGTGCCCAAGACCAACTGCCACCTCAAACCCATCCTTATCCTCCCAAAATCCGACGGCAGCTACCTACTAAATAAAATATCTCTCCTCGAGGGCGTTGACGTCTCCCTCGCCTCCTCCTGCGAGGCGCCCTTCGTATACTGCCACCCCTTCCTCTTGTTGGTCACAGAAAATTGTGCCGGCCTCCATATAGACATGGACATCCCCGTGGACATCTACGCAAACAACAAATACCTAGGAACGCAGGAGATCCCCCTCAACCTCACGGTGGGCAAGGTTGACTCCTGTGTGGATATAAAAAGCGATATAAACGACCAAGCCACCATCGAAGTGGCAAACCACTGCAACTACGCTGTGGAGGTAGAAACAGACGTGGGCACCATAAGCGGCTCCAAAAAGATAAAGCTTGGGGCCAACAAAGAGGCAGTGATAACCATCAGCCCCACTGATATAGACCTTGACACCCTCTCGGGCACAGAACTTCCTGTAACCCTCAAGCTGAAGGGCTGGGGCACAACGGTAACCAAAACCATAAGAATAGACCTCTTCCAGCTCTGCAAACCCACCGTAAAAATAAAGGACGGTTCCCCCATCCTGGAGGACAGATGTGGCCTCTCCTCCAAGGCCCAGTGCCAGCTCGCTAAGGGTAACAACTGCTACGGAATAAAAACAACCGTGGAGTGCAGATATAACGGAACACTTTTGGCCAAGGGGGAGGTAAGCACAGCCCGCTGCTCCTACAATAACTTTAAGATAACGTGTGAGGCTCTTCTCA
>CAYZKO010000006.1:0-10212 GCA_964479315.1 uncultured archaeon | reverse complement strand
GCCGCGGCCAACCCCGGCCCACCTATTTTTAATACCCTCTACGGGGCTTGGGTGGGGGGTGGCAAGGGTAGAAAAAATAGAAAAGGTCAGGAAATCTGAGATAGGCCATTCCCACGCAGAGCTTGAGGGAATGGGCCTGGAGGAGTTGAAGAGGGAGCTTGACAGCCTCTATGGAAGGCGCGACACCACCCTCTACATAATTCATTTTACCCTACTGGAGAAATTTGATAGGCCCTTCGAACCCGAGAAGAAATTCTACGGCCACAGAAGTCCCCGGGAAATAGCCATAGACGTCCTCAAGAGGGGACTGTTCCGCCACGATCCCGAGGGAGAAAAAATACTGAGGCTTGTGGCGCAGACGGGCAGTATCAGGAAGGCGGCCCTCCTCCTCGGGGGCCTCTCCAAGAGGAGGAAGGTGAGGGCGGTGCTCAGGAGGGCCGCCGAGCTCCTCACCCGGGAGGAGATGGAGGGGGCTGGTTGAAAGGCGGCCAAACGCTTTAATAGTTTTGCTTTCTCATTGAAGGGCATGGCCCGGAGGAAGGGAGCTCAGCTTTTGGTGCCTGTTGAGCGCTATCTCTCCGCGGGCGTTCACATAGGCACCACCTTCAGGACGAAGGACATGTCTCAATTTATCTACCGTGTGCGCCCCGACAGGCTTGCCATCTTTGACATTTCAAAAATTGATGAGCGCCTAAGGATAGGGGGCAGGTTCCTCTCCTACTACGAGCCCTCTGAGATCGTTGTGGTGGCGAGGAGGAAGCAGGCACAGGGGCCAGCCTCCAAGTTCGCCTCCGTAATAGGCGCCACCGCCGTGGTGGGCCGCTTCGTCCCGGGCACCTTCACCAACCCCCACTCCAAACAATTCCTTGAGCCCTCTGTGGTGCTTACCACAGACCCCGTGGCCGACAGGGAGGCCATCCTTGAGGCAACGGCCGTAAACATTCCCGTGGTTTCCCTTGCCACCTCCGGCCACACCCTTCATAACATAGACCTTGTGATACCCTGCAACAACAGGGGAAAGAAATCCCTTGCCCTTGTCTTCTGGATACTGGCCAGGGAATACATGCTCAACAGGGGTATGATAGAGACAAGGGATAAATTCCCCGTAAAACTGGAGGAGTTTGAGGCATGATAAGGTATCCCGCCGTTGCGGGCTATTTTTACCCCATTAACCGGGAGGAGCTCGCCCGTACCATCCACACCTTCCTCCAACAGGCCTCCTCCTCTGTGGAAGGTAAAATTATTGGGGGGATAGTGCCCCACGCAGGGTATATATATTCCGGGCGCACGGCGGCCCACTTCTACTCCCTCCTTGGAGAAAAAAGAAGGGTGGTTGTGGTGGGCCCCAACCACACAGGCCTCGGCGCCCTCCTCTCCGTCTTCCCCAGGGGAGAATGGGTCACTCCCTTGGGATATGCAAGGGTGGACGAGGCACTTTCGACGGAAATAGTGGAAAACAGCGTCTTTGCGGCCCACGATGTAGAAGCCCACATAGAAGAACATTCTGCGGAGGTCCAGCTGCCTTTTCTTCAATATATCTGGGGAGAGGTGGATTTTGTTCCCATAGTCATGCTGGCCCAAAATCTTGAGGTTGCCAAGGACCTGGCCTCCGCCATCCCTAACGATGTCCTCTTCATTGCCTCCTCGGATTTCTCCCATTATGTCCCCGCCGAAAAGGGGAGGGAGATAGACATGAAGCTCATAGAAAAAATTATTGAGCTGGACGCTGAGGGATTCCTGGAGGGGGTGAAGGCCACGGGCGCCACGCCCTGCGGCTACGGCCCCATTGCTTCCCTCATCCTCTGGGCAAGGGAGCAGGGGGCCTCCGCCAAGCTCCTCCACTTCTCTAACTCGGGGGAGGTGAGTGGGGACTTCAGTAGCGTTGTGGACTATGCAGCCATTGCCTTTTATATCTGAACACTTTCACCCTTCGAAGCAGTCCGCTCCTTTAACTCCCTTATAATTTCCTGCACCCCCATCTCAATTCCTCCCCTCTTTAAAATTTTAGATAGCCTATGCATGTCCCTAAGGAAGAACTCGTAGGCGAGGGGGTGCTCCCAGCCTACTGACTGCCCCATATCAATTATATACGGCTTACCATCCCACACAAGAATGTTGTATTCGCTGAGGTCTGCATGGATGATGGCTGCGCGGAAGTAGAGGAGGGAGAGGTTGTCCAACAATTGGTGATAAAAGCCTGGGGGCGCCTCCACATTCTTGAGGAGGGGGGCGGGCTGCTTGCCCCCCACGTATTCCATCACTAAAATATTTTTCCTCTGCACAACGGGGAAGGGAACGGACACCCCAGCCTTAAAGGCCTTCTCGAGGTTGCGGAACTCCCTCTTGGCCCACTCGAAGATGATGGAGCGCCTGTTCCTCTTGGAGATCCTAAAGTGGGGATCCCCCTCCACGTATTTCCAAAGATGTCTAAATTCTGAGGTGTTTATCCTGTAAATTTTTATTGCAAGGGGGTTTCCGGCGCTGTCTGTAGCATAAAAAACGTTGGCCTCCTTTCCCGTGGAGATAACCCTTCCAAGCTCCCCTATGAAGCCCCTCTCCCTCAGTCTCAGCAGTGTTTCCACCGTTGAGGTGTCAAAGACCTCCTGATAGGCCTTCCTCGTATCGGCGTCCCTTATACCCGCCAACAGCCTTGCCACACCCTCGTTGTAGCGGTCGAGCACGCTTAGAAGAGGGTGAGGTAGTCTTCAAGGGGTTTGAGGTAGCCCCCCTCCCTGAGCTTCTCTACCTCCGTCTTGGTATATCTGTATACAACGTCACATCTGTCCTTCCTATACTCCCAGAGCTTCACGATGAGTACATCCCCCACAGAAATCCATACCCTCCTCCTAAACTTTCCCGGTATCCTCGCCACCCTCTCCTTCCCATCCTCACAGATCACCCTGAGATGAGGGCCGCCGAGCTTCTGGTCCACCACTGCATACATTTCGTCCGCTTCCTTCCGCGGCTTCCTTATCTTTTCCACGTCGATCTCTTGGACTTCCTCCCTCCCCTTGGGCACACCCTACTCTTGGGCAACAAGCTTTAAGAAGCTATATCTTATAGACGTTGAGGTGGGGAATGCCATTAATTTTCTTAGCCGAGCCGGGCGGGGCGACCCCCACCTCATAGGCGCACTCCACCGCCTCCTTTCCCACAAGAGATAAAATATCCCCTAATACAAGAGCCTCCTTTACCTCCTCCCTTGTTGCGAGCCTCCCCTTATAAAAAGAGACGGACACGTACAGTCTTACATCCCCCTCCCTGAACTCCTTTCCAAGCAGCCCTTCATCGCATACGTTAACAAGTGTTGCCTGCTCTGTTTTTATAATCTTCAGCCACATCATAGCTCCGGCACCGGACTTATGGCGCCGCAGGCCTCACACTTAAGCATGGTAACCCCGTACATCTCCACAAAGTGGGTATCCGGCTTCCCACATACAGGGCAGAGCACATACGTCCTCACGTAGTCCTCTAATTTCTTTTGGAGGGTGGCGGGGCCGAAGCGCCCCTTCAGCCTCAGCCTCTCCCCCTCAAGGGAGGCTGATGTTGCCAGCTCCTTGGAGAAAAACTTTGCCAGATGGGACGGATCCCTCCTCAGATAGGAAACAACTTGTTTAAAATTTGTTATCACCGTTGTCTTCCCATGTAGCTCCACCCTCAGCCTCGGCATCTCAAAGCGGGTGGGCTCCTTGGCCTTTTGGGGAAGGAGGTTGTAGGCCCTCTCGAGGAGCGCCCCATAGTCCATAACGCTCTCCATGGGGGAAAGGGGGCTGTTGTGCTTTTAAGTGTTTCAGATGACCTCCACCTCCTCCTCCTTCACCTCCTGGCGCCCCACCACGTTGAAGAGCCTGTGCACGAGCTCCTCTGGGGCAGAAATTTTAACAACTCTATCAGCTAATATTCTTGGCTGACCCTCCCTTTCCCTTACCCTCCCTATGACCCTCACACTTTCTCCCACCTCTGCAAGGCATTCCCCAAAAACGTACACCGGCATGGTTTCTGTGAAGTCGTCCAAGATGAGCATAACATATTTTTCTCCCTCAAACTTCTTTACCACCACCCCCCACACGATGGCCCTGTCGGGCCTCCTCTCCACCACATCCTTCAGGCTGTAAAACATTTTCTCACCCCAGGGCCCCCGCAGTCAGGCTGAGCACCGCAATTTTTCCGCCAATGAAGATGAGGTAGCCTATCACCATGAAGATGGGGGCGTAGACGAAGCCCTTGGTGGCCCTCCCCTCCCTTATGATGGCCCCCATAACGGCGGCCGCCACAGCCTGTATGATGAGGAACATCGTTAGGGTTCGTTCTGTAAACTTTACAGCGGCCTCTGCTCCAGCCAAATTAACCCCCTTCATGCCCATACTTGCAAAGTATTTACCCATGTTTAGCATGAAAGTTGCAATACCCACGGACACCCCCATCATGAAGGGCCCCAAGGCCACGGCCACAGCCACTATAAAGAAAAACTGCATGGTCGTCCTTGCCCTCCTTTCCTTCCTCAGCTGCCTAAACTTTCTTACGTCCTCTGCAATCTCCTCGAGGATGTCAGCCACCTTCCCGCCGGTTCTGACAGCATCAGAAATAATAATAGTCACCTTCCTTATGAGATCAGAATCTATCCTGCGGGACATCGTCTGGAGGGCCGCCACGAAGGTCTTACCCCCCTCCATCTCCCTCATTATCCTCGTAAACTCCCTGGAGAGCTGGCCGTACTCAGAGGCCGCTATCTCCCTCACAGCCACCTCAAAGGTGCCCCCAGACCTCAAAACAGATGCCATCTGCCTTAACGCATCGCTCAAGTTCTCCTCCACCTCGTCTATCTTCCTCCTGCCCAGCATGTAGGGCACGGCAATGACTGCATCCCCCAGGGCAAGCCCGAGGATGAGGATGAGGAAGTTCTTGGTGATAAAATAAACGAGGGCGCCCACCACAATGATTGCTGCCCCTATGGATATGAACATTCTTGGAAATATTTTAAAACCGCTATACTTCACCACCTGCTCATACTTCTCAAATACGTCCATCTCTTCACCCCAGCGGATCCATCCGCTTTACCATAATGGTATAGAGCACCATGAAGGCGGGTATGGCGAAAAGATAAATTGTTGTCATGACGTTTTCTGGCATTGCAAACGCCGACAAAAGATTTCCTCCAACTGGGGCATGCCCTATGCTGTTCAGGACTGCTAGGAGCACGGGGAACGTGAGCCCCACAAACATAAAGATCATGCCAAACAAATTAAGGCTCTCGGCAAACTCTCTAACTTTGTTTCTCTGTTCAAATGTGAGGTCCTCCGCTATCCTCCTTATGGCATCGGACAAATTTCCACCTATCCTCAGGGCCCTAATAATTTGGGACACAGTCCTCTTCATGCCCCTTGAGTAGGATCGAAGGGCAAGGGCTTGAAGGGCCTCCTCCATGGTTTTGCCGTCCGAGATCTCCTTCAACGTCCTTTTAAACTCCTCAGAGACCCCCCTGTAGCCTGCCCTTGCTATGGACTCCATGGCCCCGTAGAGGCTCATACCAGACCTTATGAGGACCGCCAGGTGCCTAAGGGCGAAGGGCAGCTCCTTCTCTATTATTACTCCTCGGGCTGCCGCCCTCCTGGCTGGCAGGGAAAGTACAAATTTAAATACGACGAAACCTATGAGCACAGAAATTATGGGTAAGGAGGGCAGGAGTCTGATGGCCAACTGGGGAGCATAAATTAGTAAAAGTGTTGGTAAGAAAAAGAAGGCAGCCGCACCACCTACTATGCCAGCGGTTACAGAGAGGGCGAGGTATTGGTTTGGGGAGAGGGGGATGTTGGCGGCATAGAGGGCCCTGTCGAGGTTCAGCAGCACCTTCCTCCCCGAAAATCTCTGCGCTATCTTATCCACTACATTCTTTATCTTCTCATAAATGTTTCCAAGCAGGCGCACCGCCGCGGAGGGGTACTCCTTCAGGGGGGTGACGGCGTGGGTTATTATCCTGCTCGAGAGGATTTCTTCCACGTTGAGACTTTCCTCCTCTTCAGGAATATATTCACCCTCCTGCCTGTACTTCTCCAATATTTTTCTAACAATCTCCTCCGTTATTTCCTCATCACTTAGCTTCTCCTCCTCCTTCTTGCCCCTCACAAGACTTTTTAGCACCCCTACTTCTTGCGCCATCTCTTCTTCCCCTCCTCAAAATATTTTTGCAGATGCTTCTTGACATTCTCCATTCCCTTTACCCCCATGGATAGGAGCTTCCTCAAGAACTCGGAGCGCCTCTGGACCTCCTCCTCTATGTCTGAAATTTCAAGCGCCGTATACTCCTTGAGGGTCTTGTAGTAGACGATGTCCGTCTCTATCTGGAGCATGGTGTCCTCCCCAGCCTCCCACACGAAGAGCGTCCTCACCTCAGGCTTCTCATCCACCTTGATGACCTCGGCAATTTCTGTTATCCTCCTTATGGTGCCCTTCCTCCTGTCGTGTATCCTGTTCTGCACGATGATGAAATCGAGGGCAGTGGCCATCACCTCGGGCACGTTCATGGGGGGCGACGTGATCCTCACCATGGTCTCCTTGGCGGTGTTGGCGTGGATGGTGCCCATGCTGCCATCGTGGCCCGTGTTCATGGCGGTGAAGAGGGTAGCAGCCTCCTTGTGTCTTACCTCACCGACTATTATTCTATCCGGCCTCATACGCAGGGCGTTCTTTACAAGCACATCCATACCAATCTCTCCCGTCCCCTCTATGCTCGGTGGCCTCGTCTCAAGCCTTACCCAGTGCTCGAGGGGGAGGTTGAGCTCTGCAGTATCCTCTATGGTTATGACCCTCTCATAGGCAGGGATGAAGGAGGCCAGGACGTTGAGGGTGGTGGTCTTACCTGAACCTGTCCCACCGGCGATGAGTATGTTGGCGGGCTTTGCCCCCATGCCGTCCACAGCCAGCCACATGAACCCAGCTATCTCAGGCGTAAACGTCCCAAAGTTTATGAGGTCAAGGATGGTATAGGGATCCTTCCTAAATTTTCTTATCGTCAGCGTAGAGCCGTCCACCGATATGGGGGGTATGGTGGCGTTCACCCTGCTCCCGTCGGGCAATCTTGCGTCGAGGAGGGGGCTCTGGATGTCTATCCTCCTCCCCACATCCCTTGCAATTTTTTCTATTATATCCTTTATTTCTTGATCATCAAAAAATACAAGGTTCGTCTTCATCATCCCATACTTCCTATGGAAAACGTACACAGGCCTTTTAGGTCCTATAACCATGATCTCCTCCAGCTCGTCGTCCGCCAGGAGGTAGTCCAGGAGCCCGTAGCCCACCATCTCCCTTACCACTGCCTCCGCATAGAACTCCCTCCTCTCGGGGGGTATCGCGAGCCTGGGGGCGTTTGCAATTATTTCAAGGACCTTCTGCTTGTAGAAATTTCTCTTGGCAACAGGGTCCCTTATGTTTGGCGAAACTATTGCTATCAGCCTCGCCGTTGCATCCTTAAGTATGTTTATTATTTTTCTCTCCGCCTCGGTTGGCTTCGGGATAGGAATGTGGTAGTGCAGGAGGGGATCGCCCTCAACTTTGTAAATCTTTACCTTCCCATACTCAGCCACCAAAATCTTAACTTTTCCACCCTCTTCCTCCTCCTCAGGCTTAATTTCCTTCCTCTCTGTTGCCCCCTCCTCCTTCTCCTCCTCCTTTACCTGCTGCGCCTCCTGGGCCTTGACCTCCTTGAGGAATTCCTCCAGGTAGCCCATCGCTTACATTAAGTGGAACTCCTATAAAAGCCTTGGGGCCCATTTGCACCATGCGGAGGGCGCTCCTCTCGCTCCTATCCTCTGCAGACGTGGTGCTCGAGGTTCTGGACGCGCGCTTCCCAGAGTTAACAAGGATAAGAGAGGTGGAGCAATTTGTCAGGAGAAGGGGGAAGTTCCTGGTCTTCGTTATAAACAAAACGGACCTTGTGGGGAAGGAGTGGGCGGAGAAGATTAAGAGGGAGCTTGAAAGGGAGGCGCCCACCGTTTTCGTATCTGCAAAAAATAGATGGGGCACCGCCATCCTGAGAAGAACCATACGCTCCCTAACCCACAAGCGTCCCCTCTACGCGTGCGTCGTCGGCTATCCCAACGTGGGGAAGTCCTCCCTCATCAACGCCCTTGTGGGCCACAGGGTGGCGGGCGTTTCCCCCAGGCCAGGCTTCACAAGGGGCCACCAGCTTATTCGCCTGGGAAGGGGGGTTTATCTCATGGATACTCCTGGTGTGGTAGAAAATAGGGACGAAGTTTTTCTTTTGATGGTGGGGGGCCTTGATCCCCACAGGGCAAGGAACCCCGAGGCTGCGGCCGAAAAGATACTGCAGGTGGTGGGCGAAAAAATGACTCTTGAGGAGTATGCTCGAAGAAAGAATTTCATGATGAGAGGTGGAGAGCCTGACGTCCGTCGCGCCGCCATAGACATTATCCTGAGGTTCCAGCGCGGCGATCTCAACCCCCACATCCCTTCTTAAGCAGCACGCCTCCTTCCCCTCCGTGGAGAAGCTGAGGGAGGCGGCCCTCCCCATAGTGAAGAACCTGGACATCACGCTGGCAGTCATACTCTTTATACAGCTCCTCTCTGCCCTCTTGCCAAAGAACTTCTACATTTCCACAGGTTTCCTCCTAACAGATATTTTTCTGTCCGCATTGGCGGGTTCCCTGCTCCTGGGAAACCCCACCAACGGCTACATAATTGGCCACGCCCTCCTGGAGAGGGGCCTCTCCCCCTTGGCCCTCTCCGCCCTCCTGGCGGCCTGGGTAACCGTGGGGCTCCTCCAGGTGCCCCTTGAGGCAAAGTATCTGGGCAGGAGGTTTGCCTTGGCCAGAAATATAGTAGCCTTTGCCCTGGCCCTCCTGCTCTCACTCTTGGGGGTGATACTGTGAGGCTCTACCTTCCGGCAGTTATTTTATTATACTTAACCGTCGCTCTCTTCGCACCAACAAAAACTTATGTAGCATTTATGGGTAGTATAAAGCTGTTCCTGGCCATACTGCCCGCCTTTTTGGTGGCCATTGCCCTTAACTACCTCCTTCTGACCATAAAATCTGAAAAAGCTAGTTTTAGCAATAAAGGAGCCTGGATGAGCGCTGTTGTCGGGGGAGCCCTCTCCGTTGGGCCCATCTATGCTTGGTACCCCCTCCTGGGTGTGATGCGCCAAAGGGGCCTCTGGAGGGACGAGCACGTGGCCGCCTTCCTCTACGCCAGGGCCGTGAAGCTCCCCCTCATCCCCCTCATGGCCCACTTCTTTGGCGTGCCCTATGCCCTCCTTTTTAACGCTTTTCTCCTCCTCCTTTCACCCATTGCGGGCTGGCTCACCACTCAACTCATGAGGCTGATAAGATGAGGGTGGCGGTGGCCGCCGAGGGACCAGATACCACCTCGCCCATTAGCAACCGTGCCGGAAGAGCTCCCTACTACCTCATCTTCGAGAATGGCAAGCTTATAGAGGTACTAAAAAATCCGTATGCCGACGCTCCTGCCGCGGGAGTTCAGGCGGCTGCTCTGCTTGCAGAAAGGGGTATAACGCATTTCGTTGCCAGCGATGTGGGCCCCTCCATGGAGAGGGCCCTCTCCCTTTCACATATTAAAATAGTGCTCAAAAGGGGGCTAGTGGAGGAAGCCATAAAAACTCTATAAATCAGTGAGTTGGGGGCCCGTAGCTCAGCCAGGTAGAGCACCCGGCTCTTAACCGGGGCGTCGGGGGTTCGAATCCCCCCGGGCCCGTTCATACAGACAATTGCCGAAAATCTGCAACACCTTTTAATAGCGCCTAAGAAGGGAAAGAGGTGTGGCGGGCAGAAGAGGATATGGGAAAATCCTTCTCGTGGGAGGCTATACGGTTCTCAAAAAGCCTAATAAGGCCCTTGTTTTCTCGGTGAGGAATGCATGGATAGAGGTCCGCGCCACCCCGAATAATAAATGGAGAATTATCTCCGACCACGGCAATTGGGAGGGGCATCACATCCAGCAGATCCCTGAGGACTTGAGGTTCATAAAACACGCACTTTTATATTCACAGAGGAGCGAGCCCCACAGCATCGTCATAAGATCTTCCTACCACTTTAGGCCTAATGAAAAGATGGGACTCGGAAGTTCCGCCGCCGTTACAGTTGCCGTAATAAGAGCTCTTTCGCGGGATTTATCTCCGCACGAACTGTTTGTCCGTGCCTATCGTGCCCATAGCGAAGCACAAGGCAAAATAGGATCAGG
>CAYZKO010000005.1:0-10457 GCA_964479315.1 uncultured archaeon | reverse complement strand
CCCCTCCCCCTCTAATACCTTATTTTTTAGCAAGCGCTTACACCTTCCTCGTCCTCTTACTCTTCTACATCATTTTTAGCGGCATAAAGGAGTATCTCCCCCTCCGAGGGATTGCCAAATACGCAGCCGCCCTCTTAATAACCCTTCTCCTCCTTCAGATTACGCTGGAGGTGTTCCCGTGGCTCGCGCTCTCCTCCTGGCGCTTCTGCTGACGGTGGCGCTGGCAGCTGTGTGCGAGGTGGTCACGTATAGCGGCGGAGAGTCCATCGTGCCCCTAGTTTACTCCGAAAAGGGCTACACACCCTTCACCAATATAAATATTTTACCCCAGAAGCCCCTACCCCTCGAGCAGAATAGGATGATCTTCGTGGAGGGTGGGGGGCGAGTGCACGAGGTGGGCGTGGGCAACACAGCTGTGGAGCCCCAGGAGGGCCTCTTCACCACCACTTCCATGGAGGGGCCCTTCCTTTTTGTTTACAAGGTCAACGACACCATAAGGATAGCCAGGGACGTGCCGGAGAACCCCACGTGGGACGGGAGGAGGAGGGAGAGGTATGAGGGGAGGTTTGAGGCTGGAGGGGTAAGAGGGTTTTATTCAATAGGTGCTGTGGCCAAGAGGGTTGCGAAGTCGATGCTTGGGCTTGGGGAGGGGGGAAGAGCTATAAAGAATTATTTTGTGGCGGACGATTTTGATGTTGGGGTTACGTGTGCCTCCACAGCATGCCGCAAAGAAATCTACTCCCTCCTTACGAAGTATATGAACATAGGTGCCTCGGGGGAGATGGTGGCGGAGGCCCTGCACTACACTTTTGGCTTTGCCTTCAGGGGCGCCCTTCAGGGCCTCAAGAAGGGCGGAAAGGTGCTTGGAGTGGTGGGGCGGAAGTTGGGCGGGGAGAGGGTGAGGAAGCAGGTTATAGAAAAATTGGATAATATTATAAAAAGGCTGAAAGGGTTGAAGAAGTTTACAAGCAAGGACGCAGAGGCAATACTCGACAAGATGGACGACGAAAAGAAAAAGCTTGCGGAGAGCGTTTTCATGGGGGAAAGGGTATCTGCCCAGTTCTCGAGGGACGAGCTCCTGGCCCTCTACGTCAAACTCAGCGAGCTCAAGGAGGGCCTTGAGGCAGTGCCCAGGTGCCTCTCTGACATGAGGGAGCAGCTGGCCAGCCTGGAGGAAGGCAGGGCAAGGGAGATACTTAATAAGATTCTTGGGGATCTTGAGGAGGCAAGGAGCGGCCTGGAGAGCGTAAAGAACCTTCACAACAGATTATCGGGACTGGAAAATTATCAGGGGGAGGTGCCCGACCACCTCAGGAGCATCTTGGAGGGCGTGGACCAGGCCATAGACGACATAAGGGCCCTGGAGGAGGAGCTCAGCCCCCTGAAGGGAGGGAGGCCAGAAGAAATTATGGAGAAGCTAAGGCAGTTGTCTATATGTATGAACTCCGAGTTCCCGGCGGGGGGGAACTGTGAGAGAGTAAGGAGGTTCATGGATTTTGTAAATACGCGGGAGAGGTCCTTTGCCCGCCTAAGCTCTGTGTATTCAGCCAGGCTCGAGGAGATAGAGCACATGTCCCCCCTCTTAATTTCCCAGTACGCCCTCCTGACCGACGCCGCCCACAGCTTTATGGGGGAGAAGGAGCGACTCATCTACCACACCAGCAAGTCCCTCTTTGCAGGTGGCATCCTCTCGCCTGCCCTCTTCTACATCTCGAGGAGGGGAATAGGCTACCTTACATCCGCCCTTGGCAAAACAAATTTTAATATTGAAACACTGGGCAACTACGGCTTCCCCGTAACAGACTCCTACTCTCTTCCGCCAGAGTGGAGCCATCTAAAGATACAGCCCCTCAAGGACAGGGATGCCATGGTGGACATAATTATAAACGGCGGCTCTGACCCCGGCGACGCCTTCAAGGCCTACATGTCCCTCCTCCCCCTCGGCCTCTTCAACAGCCTGGTCAAAAAGTATACAGGGCACGACGTGGCGGGCTCCCTTGGCCTCGTTGAAAGTGAGGAGGAGAGGAGGATGAGGGATGTGGGGCCCGCCCTCGTCGCCCTCTCCACGGACCCCACATGCAACACCTGCAGGGCCGCCGCCACCTCCAACAAATTCTACGTGTTTAGTCCGAGGCGCCTCAGCCTTGCTGTTACAGAGGACTCCAAGGAGGGGAGCACCGCCATCCTCTTCTTCAAGCGCTCCAACCTCCTGGGCCCAGAGGGCCCCATCATAACCATGAACGACAGCGCGCGCTCCTGCCTGAAGAAGTGCCCCTTCATGAGGTTTGTGATGTCCAACAGGGTGGTGAAATACATTCTTGCCGACCCAGTCAAAAACATGTTCTTCACGAGCTTATTTTTTGGATACATAGTGCCCATCTTCGCGGGGGGCGGCCTTGGAGCCTTTATGGTGCAGCCCGCCATAGGCTCCTTCCTCTACGGGGGCTGCCAGACGTGTGTGGACGACGTCTTTGGCTACTACCTCCACGTGAGGGCCCCCAAGCTCGAGGAGAACACCACCCTCTCAGATGCCTTTGCGGAGGGGCTCAGGAGCCTGGGCCTTGACGTGAACGTGGAGGACATGCTTCTAAAGATGAGGAAGGAGGAGGCGGAGAAAAAACAGGTAATGGTCTACGTCAACCTCAACAAAGCCTCCGGCGTGTTAGAGGGGAAGCTTGTGGCTGAGGCGGCGAGGCCCACCAAGGCCCTCCCCGTGGAGGAGAGGACGTCCACCCTTGTGCTTGAAGGGGAAGGAGGCCAAATTATCCTCGAAGGAAATAATATGCTTACACCCAAGCAGGGAGTACAAATTAATCCAAAGTCTGTACGCAGCCTTGGAACCCCCCTCAGCGTAACCACGGACAAGGGCACCTTCAGCGGCCCCGTAGATATTCTTCCCAACGGAAAGGTTATAGTGAATGGGGAGGAGAAGGGGACGCTGAAGAGGGCTGTCTTCAAGGAAGGGGTGGTTGTCTACAGGGATGGAAAGTTCTACTTTATGAGAAGCGGGGAGAAGAGCCTGCCTGCGAGCCTTGCCGTGCCGGACACGGACATTCCAGGCATAATAATACCCTCCGTCCTCGTGAGGAGCCGCCCCCAATCCCACATAATACTTGAGGTCAGGGGGCCCGAGGACTTTGCCTTGGACACCTCCCTGGAGGACTGCCTTAAAGAAAACAATATTACGTCGGGTGTTGTCAAGCAAATAATTATGGACAACGGGGTCATAGACATTGGAGACAGAATAAGGGTGGCCTCCGACAAGTGGTCTGGGGAAGCCTCCCTCGTAAAGGTATATTCCAACGGCGATGTGGTGGCGCTGGGCAAGACCGTGGTATCGGACGACAATGGCTTAAAAATAAAGTACAAGGAGATAAAGGTGGGGAAGGTGAAGTCCGTCGTCTTTGATAACCTTGCCCTCATGAAGAAGGGGAATGACATAGTCGTGTGGGAGAGGACGGCCGCCAGCGTCCCAAGCGAGGCTGTGGAGTCTGCAAAATTGAGAGCTGAAGGTAATAAAATTTCTTTGAAGGTCATCCCCTCCCCCTTCGCCACCCAAGAGGAAACCCTCACCTTAAACAAAATGAGCAAGGAGCTAAACAATGTTATTGCGATCGACGGTGAGAATATGGCGGTGGCGCTTGTCAAGAAGGGGAACAAAAAACTGCTAAGGATTATAGATAAGAGGAAGGGGAGCGTAGAGGAGGGAGAGGTTGTGGAAATTAAGAACGAGGAGGGGGGAATAAAGGTTAAGGTGAGAGACGAGAACGGCAGTGAAAGGGAGCACCTCATAAAGATAGACGTAACTTCCAGTGGCGCCCCCGTCCTAAGGGTGGACGGCAAGGACGGTGGGGTTGTGAAAACTGTTCAGACGCCAGAAAAGTTCCTATTTTACGATCCGGAGAAGGGTTGGCAGCTCATCAACGGAATACTTGCACCCCTTGCAGAGGCCTTCAAGAAGGGCATACAGGTGAGCTTCAGTGGTGGTGTGGGGGTTGCGAGGCCAAGCAATGTGGTAATAAATTATCCCAAGGAGAGGGGAGGCTTCTCACTCCCCTTCACAGGCCCCTTCCTCCTCCTTCTCCCCGTGGGCTTTGCCCTAATCTACGCTATTGCACAAGGGGGCCGCCAAGGACATGTATCGTAATTTCTTCTTCCCTAACTGCCCCTATCCTCCCCTCCCCCACAAACCTAAGCCTTATCCTAGCCCTCTGGACCTCCTTCTCATCAAGATGCCCCATGAGAAGCCTCACATAGCCAACCTCCACGGACACAACTCTACAAACAACCCCTTCCACCCCTTCCTTAATTTCCTCATACGGCACAGGCGTCACAAAGACCTCTTCGCCGGGGGAGAGCTCCGTGGCGGTCCTGACGTTGGTGAAAGATATAAACTCGAGTACTGCTTCCCCCCTCCTCCTCAGCCTCTCCATGGCCTCCTCCGTCACCCCATAGAGCACCCTCATGCCCTCACCCATACATCTTTGGATCCACAACATCACTTCTATATTTTTCTCCCCTCTCCTTAAGGTCCTCCAGCGGTATACTGACACCCAACAGCCCCTGGAGCCCCCTCAGGACCGCCTCAGCTGCCCCATAGTCCTGGGGGTGGGAGGCAGGTCCCAGGAGGAGGAGGGCAGGCACCCCCATCTCCCTCGCCAGTGCCAGGGCCGCCGCCGAGGCCCCCGCCACCACACCGTTTTCTATCTTGGTGGCTCCAAGCTCCTCCCCTATCTTAGAGGCCCTCCTGTCGCCTGCAATATAGTAAAGGCCCTCCCCCTCCATAAGCACGCCGGAGATTATTATAAGGGCCTGCGCGCCGTCCCTCTTTGCCCTCCCCACAAGAGAGGCCATGATATCCCAGGTTATATCGGTTGGGAGAATTACCTCAGAAAGAACAACGTGGAAGTTCTGGCCGGAGTAAATGTTTACTGGATAAAGCAGCCTCCCCTCCCTTACCCTCATGATGGGCACAACCCTCTTGTCATAAATGTAGCCTGTGGGCTTCAGGGAGAGCTTTTCCACCATATACCTTCCCGCTATGGTCCCCACGAGGCCAAGGCCTGGAAAGGCCACCACCACATAGCCTCCTAGCCCCTGACACCTCAAGACAGCCATGGTACCACCGAGTAGATGCCCAGGGAGAGGAGGGCCCCCAACACAACGTAAAACATTATGTTTTTAGGCCTTCCCTCCACGAGCCCAAGGTAAATACCACTTATGAGTGATAACATTAGGAGGTAGGGGACTGCAGGCAGCGAAACTGTTCCTCCAAGGTTCTTTGCCGTCGAAAAAGTTGTTCCAAGGATGAAGGGCACGAGCACCGAGGAGGAGAAGAAGAGGGAGTAGCGCTGGAGCGCAAGGAGCCCAAGCCTTTCCCTTACGACGTCCTGCACGTCGAAGAGCTCGTTGGCAAGCTTCTGCAACACCTCCCTCTTGCCTGTCCTGTACGCTGTTAGGATGATGGTGAACGTCCTCCTTATGATGCCGGAAGGGGCCCCCGATATATATTTTTCCAGTGCGTGCTCCGGGGAAAGACCCTCCTCCACCATCTTCCACACCTTTTCCATCTCCCTCGATAGCTCCCCAAAGCCCCTCGTGCCCAGGAGGAGCACATCCTTGAGGGTGGGGGGCCCCTGGGCAGCCACGTGATAGACAAATAAGGGGAGCTCCGATTCTATGGCCGCTATGCGCCTCTCCCTCATAAAATTTCTGGTAAGGGGTATTAGCAATACTAACAGGCCCAGCAGGGGATTGTAGAACCCCAGTATCACCGCCCCCACAAGGAAGGCCATCATACTTTCAACCCCATGTAGAGCAGCACCCCTCCCGCCACGAGGGGCACCACCACGAAGAGGAAAGTATTTATGAAGCCCGTATCGGGCTCCTCACCAAAGATAACAGGCATGAGCACAGAGTAGGAGAGCAACATAGCTGGCACAATGGCCGTTATTGCCACGAAGAGTAGGGAGAGCATGGCTATCTTGCCAGAAAATTCCCTATTCTTTAGCCTGCGCGTCTGGATGAGGGCGAGGGCCTGCCTCTCCAGGGGCTCCACCACCCTGTTCTCGGCGGCCTCGGCGGCGGCCACAAGCCCCCTCTTGACGGTGGGGGAGAGGTAGGTGGAGGCCTCCCTCTCCACAGCCTCCCTGAGGGGCACCCCCTCCCTGTAGAGGGTCTCTATCCTCCTTACACTCTTCCTTACCACCCCCAGTCCTTCTGAAGAAATAAGAAGAACTTCAAGGGGCGACATTTCAAGCCTTGCTACTGTGGATACAGACCTAAGGAAGAGGGGTAGCTCCGCCTCAGCCTGTTTGGTCCTCAGGAGGGCCACATACCTTGGAAGAAAAAGGCCTGCAAGGAGGAGGACGGGGGTTATGAGGAGGGCAGCCCCCACGTCCACAAACGAGATAATGGCCCCAATGCCCACAGAGAGACCCACCAAGAGCCTTATGTAATTGTTATAGGAAAGGGGGATGTCGGCGGCCCTTAGATAGAAATCGAGGTTCATCCTCTCCCCCTACGTCCACGAAGAAAATTCCTTTACAAACTCATCGAGCCTATAAATTTTCTTTTCCTTAAGTATCCTGACCCTTTCCGCCAGCTCAGACGCATCGCTCTCAAGAACGTCAAGAAGCTCTCCCCCAAAGCTCCCAATCTCCTTCAGCTCCCTCACAACTTTCCTTCCGCCCCTCCTCCTCATTACAACCACCACGTCCACGGAGGGGAGGTCCACCTCCCTAAAGCCCAGGGACGTAAGCCTTGCCTTGACCTCCTTGAGGCTCCTGCCGTGGAAGGTGGCGTAGCTGCCCCTTCCCTGACCCGAGAGGACGGTATCCGCAAAGGCCTTCACCTCATTCTCGTCCCTCACCTCCCCCACAATTACCCTGTCTGGGCGCATGCGCAGGGTATCCTTAACAAGCGTGTTCATGTCTATGTTTCCCCTTGGCGTCAGCCTCACAACGTGGGGATGCGGTAGCCTTATTTCAGGGACTTCCTCCACGATTATAATTCTTTCCTCTAATGGCACAAAGCCAAAGAGGGCGTTTAGGAGCGTTGTTTTGCCAGAGCCTGTGTTTCCTGCGACAAGAATGTTTTTCTCCCTCTCCATGGCCAGCCAGAGGGCCGCCATGACCTCCGGGGGGAAGCCGCTGTCTATGAGGTGCGAGGGCGTAAGGGGCTCCACGGAGAACCTCCTCACCGTTAGGCTGTGGACATGGGAGACGGGCGGCGTCACGGCGTGTATCCTCGATCCATCGGGGAAGACGGCGTTGAGGCGGGGATCTGTGGAGGTTATCCTCCTCCCCAGGACCTCCCCAGCCCTGTTGACCATCTCCATGAAGTATTCCTCTGTCCAAATATAAAGGTTCGTGTTCTTCCACCCCTCGCCCCTAACGTAAACTTTAACTGGCTTCTTTATCCCTACAACGGTTATCTCCTCTATATCGGGATCCTCTATGAGGGAGAGGGGGCCTGTTGGGGACGAGGAAATTTTATGTATCCAGAGGAGCCTCTCCTTCATCTTGGTGGGGAGCCCGTAGTGCTCCACCACATGATTTAGTATCTCCTCGAGGCTGAACTCCCCCCTGTTCCTCGCATAGGCCTCTATAATCCTTCTATAAATTCTTGCTTCGTGGGGCAGCACGGGATTTATTTTTAGGTTGTACTGGGCCTTCCCGTATACGATCCATCCTATGGCCCTTCCGATCTCCTCCACCTCCTCCTCATCATAATTTATTTCAACAGCCCCGGCTTCCACACATTTTGGATATCCCTCCGAAAAACAGAGATCACACTTTACAAGGCTATCGAGCTTCCACACCCACTTCAGTGCACCGTAGGGGCAGAGGGAGGCGTCCTGGGGCGAGCCGCCCCTTGCCCTGTATACGTCCCCTGGAAGGCGCACCACACCCTTGCTCCTTGCGCAGGGAGGATTTTTACAATGTCTGCAGTTGACAATTTCTCCTCCCCCATATGGACATACCTCTGCAAGCTTTTTTGCATCCCTCACTACAAGCCTCATTCCACCCTCACCTCATCCCCCACCTCCGCATAATATTTTCTCGCATCGAGCTCCACCACACTCTCGCACGGAAGGGTGAGGGTCCTCCAGGGCGGAACCACCCTTGCCTCCTTTACCCTGCCGCCCTCCAAGCAGAGGAAAAGAATGGGGAAGCGGCAGAAAAATGTATGAAAGGAGCCGCCCCCTGGAAAAAGAAGCGCTCCGTCGTATTCCTTAACAAACATAAGGCCTACAAGCCTTTTAAGGAAAGTGTCCGCCACCTCCAGGGGCGCTTCCCACCCCCTCGTTAAGTTAATGAGCTTCACCTTCCAAGAGGAAGCAGAAGGTTTAAGGCGGTATCCTCAGAAAACTCTGCAGGTCCGTGGTGGTGTGCTTCACGAGCAGTTCCTTTTCCGCTGCTTAGCCAATCTCTATAGGCCAGTTCTCTCTACCTTCATTTCGAAAAAACTTTCTGTCAGCGTAGAAGACCGTCTCCACAGACGCCCCCAACTAAAAACATTTCGACCAGGTCAAGAAGTAATGGGCCTCGGGATAAACGAGCTCTACCACAGCGTGCGCCGCGCCGTGCTCACAGGCAAGCCCTATTTTGGCCTCTACCTCCGCTACCTCCGCCTCCTCAAGAAGCCCTCTGTGCGCAGGCGCCAGCACAAAAACCTCATAAACTTAATAAAACTAATATACAGGGAAAGGGGGCCAAAGGAGGGATGCCTTGCCTCTACAGTCGCCGAAGCCATGGGAGCCTACCCCACAGACACGCCCTTCTACCTTTTCTACTACACCGCCCGCTACGGGCGCCACTTCTCCCCCTGCACGCTTCCCCTTCGCCGCCGCTGGCACCTTTCCCACGACAGGCTCCAGGGAGCGCTTCTGGCGCAGGCTGGCCAGCCGCATCCTCCTGAGATTGCCCTCAGGGAGAGCCGTGGCATTTACCAAGGACAAGAGGCTTGTGGCCGCCGTGGTCAAAAATTTAGGTATCAAGGAAGATATTATTTATGCCCCTTAAGCCTCCGAATGATTTCCTTCGCCTCTCCCTCTGTTATCTGCCTCACGATTCCCCTTGTCCCGTCAACCACAACCCACGAGTACTCAGGGATGCTCATGAAGGGCACCCCGCTCACTGCAGGTATGCCCACCTCCCTTGCCAGGATGCCTGTGTGGCTCAGCATACCGCCCTCCGCCACTATCACCCCCCTGACCTTATAAAATAAAGGCGTGTCCTTCGGCTGTGTATGTATGGCAAAGAGGATGGGATGCTCCACCTTACTTATTTTCTTTTCCACCTCCTCCATCTCGTCGCCCACGTAGTAGATGACCTGGCCCACCACAACCCCCGGCGATATACCGCGGTAGCGGGGTGCCGGCGGATCCCTCCACCTCAGCAGCTTTGCCGGTAAAATTTCGGCCCGCCTCAGCCTGCCTGTACCAGGGCTTAGGTAGGGGAGCCTGAAGAAGGGGCCCTGGATGTAGCGCCTCCACATCTCCTTGTATTCCTCCCCCTCGTCCACGGGCTCGTAGTTTAAATACGCCCTTACCTCCTCAACAAACTCATTTTTCACGTCGCCCAGGTCCACCTCTGGCAGCTCCTCATAGAAGAAATCCTGGATTTCAAACCAGAACTTGTCGACCTTCTCGAAGCTGAGGGCCTTCTTTATCTCCTCCAGCGTTCTCAGCTCCTCTCCGTCCTTTGCATAATACTCGAGCGCGTACTCCCCTGGATAGCCGTCGATTATAATTTCCCTGTCCGCCTTCATGTAGGTGGTGGTCATGTAATAGACCCCCACCATGAAGCGCTCCAGGGTGAGTTCCTCCGAGAGCAGCACGCGGTGGAGCTCCCTCATACGCCGATATGCCCACTCTATCTGCTCCCTACCCTTTTCTATGTAGTCGTCCGGGCTCCTGACGGCCTCCTCGTAGAGCCTCCTTGCGTAGTCCGGCCCAATCTCCCTGTACTGGACGTATAGCCACCAGAAGTTCCTCATGGGGTCCTCAATCCTGTCAAAGACCTTGTAGGGATAGGCAGGCTCTGGCAGCTGTTCCAGCACAATTTAGAGGTGGTGGGAGGATATTAAAAAGGCTTCGTAGGTCAACTGGCCTTGGCCGGCCATAAAAATCCGAGCAACACCTACCTTCTCAGCACCCCCTCAATGGTTCTGCTCTCCCTGTAGGGATGCCTCACCTCCTCTGTTGTGAGGAGATACCAGTGGGCATAATCTTCCCCCGTCAGCTTGTGGGAGTCGCGCCCCCTTATGTCTACGATGTTTATGGGTTTGCCGAGCTCCCTCCCTACCTCCTCCAGAAGGCCATGGAAGGCCTCCTCGCTCAGGGGAATGGGGATGGCCAGCCTCTGCCTTGCCACCTCCCCCTCCCCCTCATAAAGCCTCTGCTCCGAGAGGAACCAGCCGAAATCCTTATCCACAGGCTCGATTCTCAGCCG
>CAYZKO010000004.1:0-10852 GCA_964479315.1 uncultured archaeon | reverse complement strand
TACAAGAAGGGAGGACATAAAGCTGGTCCTCATGGTGGGGCACACGGCAGATGCCTATTATTTTAAGGAGCACAAGGACTGGGCCCAGCGGCACGACAGCTTCATTCCCCTGGAGCACATGCCCCAGGAGGAGAGGGGGGAGCCCGAGTGGCCCCAGATGTGCATAAACTCCCCATTCTTTGATGTAATTATAGGAGAGATAAAGGAGGTGGAAAAATACGCCGATATGATATTTTTGGACTCATTCAGATATTTACCAGATCCGGAGAGGGCCTGCACATGCCCCCACTGCCAGAGGCGCTTCAGGGAGGATAGGGGAAAGGATATGGCCCACGCCCCCTTCTGGGAGGTGTGGGACTGGAGGTATGGGGTCCTGAGGGAGAGGCTTGAAAAAATTAAAGCCTCCACAAAGCTCCCCCTAATGTTTAATGCCCACCCCGGTGGATGGGCAGGCAGGATGCTTAGGGTCCTCCTCGAGGCCCCCATAGACTTTGTGTTTGCAGAGGCCTCCGAGGCGGATCACCAACCACCGGGCTTTATCTCAGAGATGGTAAAGTTATCATCCATAGGAGGTGCGCCTGTTGCTGCCTCCAGAAATTACTTCCACCTCTACAGGACCACCCAAGCCACCACACCCCTTGCCATTCGTCAGGGCCTCAGGGAATCCATGGCGGCGGGGGGAAATATATGGCTTCTCATGTTTGGCAACGAATTTGCCTTCAACGAACCAGACAGCTCCATAGAGGTAGTATTCAGGGAGCATGAGAAAATAGAAGAGTATTTGAAGGCCCAGAGGCCGAGATCGGACGTAAAAATATTTTATTCTGTGACCACCCATGAGCTCCTGGGTTATAAATATATAGATGAGATGAGAGGATTTTACTATGCCCTCCAGCACGCCCACATACCCGTTACATACACCGCCAAGACGGAGGGCCCCTTTATAATTTTCCCAAATGCCCTATCAGCCCAGCCCCCAGACACGCCCTTCCTTGCCACCTTCCTCTCCTTCACCCACCACCGGCGCACCGATCTCCAAAATTTCACCCTGGAGGAGCTGGAGCTTGTGGGGGTCTTGAAGGAGGCCTGGTCCTACGTGAAGATGGACGGAAAAGTTATACCGCTTGGGGACATGAGCTATTCTTTCAAGAGGGAGAGGTATGAGGCGGATATGGGCCACGTGGCCCTTGTGAGGACAGAACTCCCCAAGAGGGGGGAGATAATGGGCGTGACGCAGTCCACGGGCCCTGAGTATACCCTTGGGCGCTCGCCACCACCGCCAGCCTATTCCACAGGCTTTCCCGCAGTTGTTGAGGCAGATAACTTTACATACATATCTTTCCAGGTGGGCAGGCATTACTGGAGGACCGGCATCCCCTTCTTCCGCCAGCTCATCCTCCGCTATGTCCCAAGGCGCCTCCCCCTGGTGTCTGCCCCAGAAACCGTCCAAGCAGAATACTTCTACATAGACGAAGGCCATGCCATCCACCTCATAAATCATACCTACAACCAGCGCATCCTCGCAAAATCCATAGGTCATGTTAAAAAAGATCTGCCGCCCTTCTCCTCCACGGGGGCCGTCCATCCGCCAAGGGAGGTTGTCCCGCTAACTGTGGACGTCCTGCTGCCCCCTGGAAGATGGAGGGTATCCCTTCCCTTAAGGGGGAGGAAGATTGTGGCCCAACAAAAAGTTACTATCCCCCTAGAAGAATACGAATTTGTGGTGGTGGAGCCTACGGCATAGAGGATTTAAGGGTTGCTCCCCTATGTAAAGGGGGACCCGTAGCCCAGCCTGGATAGGGCGTCGGCCTCCTAAGCCGAAGGTCGGGGGTTCGAATCCCCCCGGGTCCGCTATGGAAGTGCTTGAGCGCATGGGCATCCTCAGGGACAAAAAATTAAATAAGGGGCGCTCCTGGATTGGATAGAGAGCCTTAAACGTGTAGAGGGGAATGACGAGATAGCCCAGAGGGCCAGGGAAATAGGCTCCCTTTTGGAGAAATTGTGGCGGGATGAGGGAAGCCTTGAAGAGGTGGAAAAGAAAATCCTTGAGCACCCCATCGGCAAGGCCTTCAAGCTAGGCCTCTACAGTGTGGTAACAATAAACAACCGGATCTACGTACAAGCCCATCAGTCCGTAAGAACAAGGTACTATCAGCTGGTGCAGGAGCTCATGCGCACGAGGGAAAAAGAATTATCAGGCGAGTACTGGAGGCAAACCGATAAGAGGCAACGGAGACAGGCCAGGACTAAAATAAAAAATACGATACAGGCACTTCCAGAGCTGAAACAAACGGTTTATGGATGGGTAAACGCCATGCACAGGGAAGACCCGGATTATCCCCTCGGCAGGCCCGTGGACTACCTAGTGGAGATTATCAGGCGGGTGGAGGAGGAAGGGAGGAGAAAGAAAAAATAGTTTTGGGCTTGCTGGCTTTAAAAGACTACGCCCCCTCTAAGAGTGTGCTCGAGGGGATACGGAGGGCCCTGGAGGGCCTGTTGAGGGGGAAGGAAGTAGAAGAGGCCATTAAAGAAATTCAGAAAGCCCTTATCCTTGCTGACGTGGACATAAGGACGGTTAAGGAGCTTACGGAGAAGGTGAAAAGCAGGATTTTTGAGGAGAGGAGGAGACAGCCCGGCATAGACCCCAAGCGCCTGGCATATAAAATAATAGTGGAGGAGCTGGTGGAGGTGCTTGGCGGGAGGGCCAGGCCCTTCCCCCTTATACCTCAGAAAATAATGCTAGTGGGCTTGTATGGGTCTGGAAAGACCACAACGGCGGCAAAGCTTGGGAGGTGGTTTGCCAAGCGGGGGTTCAGCGTCCTGCTCGTGGGCCTTGACGTCCACCGGCCCGCCGCAGGGGAGCAGTTGAAGCAGCTCGCCTCTCAAGGAGGCTTAAGGGTGGTGGTGGGGGAGGAAAATCCCTTGGAGATTGCAGAGCGCGCCCTCCAGGAGGAGGCTGATGTCTACATTTTTGACACCGCTGGGAGGAGCTCTGTGGATAGGGAGCTTATGGAGGAGCTTCTGGAGCTTAAGAAAATAATAATACCCGATAAAACGCTTCTTGTGGTGCCGGCAGATGCCGGAAAGGTGGCAGGAAGGGAGGCAGAGGCCTTTAAAGAAGTAGGGATAGACGGTGTCATTGTTACGAGGCTCGATGGTAGCGGCAAGGCCGGCGGGGCCCTGGCGGCCTGCCATAGGGCAGGCGTCCCCGTCTACTTCGTGGGAACGGGGGAGAAGATAGATGATATTGAGCCCTTCGACGCAGAGAGACTTGTTTCGAGGATTTTGGGCATTCCTGATATGGGAAAACTGGCTGAAAAAATAAAACCAGAGATGCCCGAGAGGTTTGACATAAACGCCTTCCACAGGCAGCTCCTCTCCCTTAGCGCCTCGGGGCCCCTGGAGGAAATACTTTCCCTTGTTGGAATAAAATTAGGAATGGAGGAACTTAGGGGAGCTAAGGAGAGGATCAAAAAGTATGACGCTATTTATAAGTCCATGACGAAGCAGGAGAGGGCTCATCCGGAGATCATAAATGAAAGCAGGATAAGGAGGATTGCCAGGGGCTCCGGGACAAGGCCGGAGGATGTGAGGGCTTTCCTGAGGGACTACTGGAGGGCCAAGAAGCTGTTTGATAAGCTGAGGAGGAAAAGGCCCAGGAACATTAGGCAGCTGATGGGGTGGTTGAGGTGAGAGTTTTTCACATGCTCACGGAGGGGTATGCGGGCCTCTGGGAGGACCCCATAAGGTATAGGCTCGACGAGGTCTCTAAGTTCGTATACACCGCCCTCATCCTCTCCCACACCATAAGGAGGGACACTGTTGTACGCCTAACATTTTTTGAGGGCCCCCTGGCCCCCCTTACCATAGAAATAAGGGGTTCCTCCGTGAAGGGCCTCTATCCCGACGAGAGGAGCATCCTAGGATTCCTTAGGCAGTCGATAAAAAAGTTTTTGGAGGGGGAGCACCTGCCACCAGGCGTTGACGTAAGGAGGGGATGGGAGCAGGTGGAGGGGACAGTGCTCCATGAAGAGGGCGAGAGAATAACCAAAGGAAAAACTTACTTCTACATTGGGGGGCCCCACGGCTTCCCCGTTGAGCCCCCGGGCAGGAGGGTGAGCCTGGGGGACGTGGTTTACACGGCCTCTCAAACGGTGACCATCCTAAATTATTTGCTGGATGTGGGAGGATGGACGCCAGGATGAGAGAACTTAGAAAAATACTGGAGGAGACGCCCCTCTGCGACGAATGTATTGGAAGGCTTTTCCCCTACGTAGAGGGCAGAAACAATAGGGAGAGGGGGAGAAGGGTGAGGGAGACGCTCGGGCTGGCTCCCATGAGGTGCTCCCTCTGTGGTAATATATTTGAAAGGCTGGAGGAGGTGGTCAGGAAATTTGACCCCAACCTCTACCAGTTTGAGACGTTTGTGCTGGGCACAAAGGTAAGCAAGGAGAGGCTTGCGCTGGAAGAAAAAATATTGGAGAGGGTGGGGCTCGTTGAGGGCATTGAAACACTTAAGAAAAATATAAACAGGGAGCTTGGGAAACTGATATCGTCTAAATACAAAAAGAAATTTGATAACAAATCCCCTGACATGGAGGTTATCTTTGACCTTGAGAAGGAGAAATTTTACTACAATCCAAGGCCCCTCTACATCTACGGTAGGTATAGAAAATATAATCCCATGCCACAAACAAAGTGGCCCTGCAGATACTGTGGAGGTATAGGCTGTAAAAAATGTAATTATACAGGAAGGCAGTGGAAGGAGTCAGTAGAATATTATATGGCCGACGTCCTCCTGGCCGTCACCATGGGAAGGGCCACAAAGCTCCATGCTGCGGGCAGGGAAGATATTGATGCAAGGATGTTGGGGGAGGGGAGGCCCTTTGTAATAGAGATAGTAGCGCCCAGAAGGAGGGACATCAATCTTGAGGCGGTGAGGGAAGAGATAAATGCCCATGCGGAGGGGAAGATGGAGGTGGTTTGCCTGAAGTGGTCCACGAGGCAGGAGGCAGTAGAACTCAAACAATCTAATTTTATAAAAACGTATGTGGCCCATGTGAGGTGTAGGGGAGGTGTGGGGGAGCTCGAGGGCCTCTCCTCCCTGAAAGGGGCCACCATCCTCCAGAGGACGCCCACGAGGCTCCTCCACAGGAAAAAGGACAAACTCAGGAGGCGCAAGGTTATTGATCTTTCCTGGAAGGTGACGGGGAGCCACACCCTTGACCTTACCATTGTGGCGGAGTCAGGCCTCTACATAAAGGAATTTGTCTCTGGGGATGGCGGAAGGACCACCCCCTCCGTTTCAGAGGTGGTTGGGAGGGAATGTTTCGTAGAGGCATTGGATGTGGTGGAAGTGAGGGGAGGTAGAGCGTGCAAGGAATAAAATTAGCTGGCCTGGTAGCTGCCATAGGAGGCGTATGGGACGCCTTCACGGAAGAGATACCAGACTGGATCACAGTTCCCGGCGCCCTCCTCTCGCTCTTTTATTATCTCCTCCACCCCCAGGGCCTCCCCTCCTTCCTCCTCTTCGGGCTTGTGGGCTACCTGCTCTATAGGTACGGGCAGATTGGGGGCGGCGACGTGCTCCTTGTTCTCGCCCTTTCCCCCTTTATAAAATATCCTTTCCCGGAATTCTTCCTCTTTTTCGCCTCCCTCATCCTCTCCTCCTCCTTCTACGGTATTCTCTTTACCCTCCAAACAAGACCCCTCCTCGTGCTTCCCCTTCCCTTCCTTCCGCTCCCCTTTGCCCTCCTCTACGCCTCCCTCCTCGCCGCCACCACGGACAAAAAATTATTCGTGAGGGAGGTGAGGGTGGAGGAGCTGCGCCCAGAGGACATACTCGCTGAGCCCGTCCCCAGCTTAAACAAAATGGTCTTGGGCAAAAAGGATATTGAGAGGCTGAGAGAAATAGGTATAAAGAGGGTAAAAATAATGGTTAACCTACCAAGAATGGGGCCCTTTATTTTTCTTGCCTTCATCCTCCTCTCACATCCTCCGGCTCAAGTCCTATCCCTTCTATTGTGATGGTGGAGGGCCTCTCCACACCTCCCTCCAGCGTATATTTTACTCCTAAAATCTTTTCGACAAGCAAAAGATTTGTGTAGGCATGCATCGTCAAGAAAGTTTTTATCACGGACGTACCCTCCGCCAGCGCAAGGAAGGGTATGAGCTGATCCCCCATGTGGGGATCGAGAGGATAGCTTAAATATCTCAGGAGGTGGTTGGCCGCCCTCTTCCCCACCACCTCCCCCGGCACCCCGGGGGCGCCAAGGGAGGAGGCGCCAATGGGGGCCTCCTCTGTCCACAGGGTTATGGAGGAGCCTGGAGAAAGGACCTCTGAGCGTGATCTCTCCTCTATATCGATGTTTACCTCTAAACCCTTTTTTATTAGGGTCTTCTCCGCCGCCTTGGCCTGCCTCTGGGCCACGCCACTGAGTCCGCCCGCCACGGATATCCCGCGCACGCCCACCTCCCTGGGGGGCTGTGTGAGGGCGAGGGGTCTTAAGGGCCTCTTGAGGGGTCTTACTTCAAGTAGGATGACACCTCCTCCAGCGGGATAGAAGCCCCTCCTTATTACTTTTAGTGAGACGTCTGCCCCCATTTTCTTTAAGGTGGGGAGGAGCACGTTCTTGGTGTAGTCCACCGTGGGGGCCATGTCCACGTCTGTGCCCCCGATTATCTTTAGCCTTGAGGGTCCCGGGGCAAAGAGGAGCGGGGGAAGGACTGTCTGGACGACGAGGGTTACTGCGCCCGCGGTTCCCACGTTGGCGGTAAGCTCTACGGATCTTAAACCTCTTGGAATAAAATGAATCTCTGTAGAATCAATCTTGGCACCCTTTACTTCCCCTTGAGTTATTTTTTCTATCAGCTGGACGCCAAGGAGGTGCTGGGGCCTCAGGCCGGGGCGCGCCCTCCTCTTCCTTATGTTGAAGATCCTGAGGGGAACGCCCCTCACCGCCGCCAGCGCCAGCGACGTCCTTAGGACTTGTCCTCCTCCCTCCCCCACACTGCCATCAATGTCCATAATTATATATTATGGGGCGAGGGGGTTTATAGCCCGTTTATCTATACCCCTTTATAGCCCTTGCAAAGGCCCCCACCACCTCCCTCACCCTCTCGGTCCTCTCCACCACCGTGCCCGTGACGACGACGTTTGCGCCCGCCTCCACCTTCCGTGCCGCCGTCTCGGGATCCCGGATGCCGCCGCCCACTATGAGGAAGGGAAAATCACCCACAGCCTTCTTTACTGCTTTTATAATATTGTCGTCCACGGGATAGGAGGCTCCTGAGCCAGCCTCAAGGTATATCATTTTAAAGCCTATGAATTTGGCGGCAAGGGCAAAGGTGGCCGCAAGGGAGGGCTTCCTCCTCGGAAGGGGCCTTGCGTCCCCCACCCAGCCGGCGGCGGTCTCCTGCCCAGGCTCCGTAATGAGGTAGGCTGTCGGTATGACCTCGAGGTTGTATCTTAAAATAATGGGGGCTGCGAGGGCCTGGACGCCGGAAATGTAGTAGGGGTTCCTTGAATTTAAAAGGGAGATGTAGAGCAGGGCGTCTGCATATTTGGAAATGCCAGATATGTCCCCTGGGAAGAGCACCACGGGGATGGAGACACTCTCCTTTATGGCCCTAACCGTATTGTCCAGGACCTCCCCCTGCACCCCCACGGTTCCGCCGACGAGTATAATATCCGCTCCACCCTCCTCGATCTCCTCAGCCACCCTTGGAGCCCTATCAAATCCCGTCTCGTCTGGATCGAGCAGGACAAAGTACATGGGTCTCTCGGCGAGCGTCTCCTCAATGTACCTCCACACCTTCATATTCCCACCTCCTCAATAATTTTCTTCACCTCCTCCCTTGTAGGCCTCCTCTCGTGGAGGATGGTATACCTCTCCCTCAGGCGGGGGGCCATGAGCACGGCCTCCACAAATAAATCCTCATCGGCCACGTCCCCCAAGGAGGGGAAGCCCACCTCCTCCAAAATCTGCTTTATCCACTGCCACCTCCTCCCCTGGAGGTAAGAAGTGAAAACGGTGGCAAGGCCCACCTGTATGCCATGCACCCCCGGCTCTTCCCCATTCCTCAGCCTTAAGATGTCCAGGGCATGGGAGATGAGGTGCTCCGACCCCGAGGCGGGCCGGGAGGTCCCCTGGATGCCTATACTCCCCCCACAGAGCACGAGGGACTCTAAGAGTATGTTTAGGCCCTCGGGCGAATACAATTTCTTCCTATGGGAGATGAGGTGGCGAACGGCAAATTTTACTATGCTGGAGGTGAACCTTCCAAAATATTCTCCTCTCCTCTTATGCCCCAACCACCAGTCGTAGAGGGAGGAGTATTTTGCTATCACGTCACCAAAGCCGGCGGTGTAATACTTTTTTGGCGCCCCCTCCAGTATATTTAAATCGAGGAGGATGGCCCTGGGGGGCTCGTGGATGAAGGATACGCGCGAGCCGTCCTCAAAGAGGGAAATGGCTGGGGAGGCAATGCCATCGGAGGATGGAAGTGTGGGCACAAGTATATACGGAATTCTGTGAACCATGGATAAATATTTCGCCGCATCAAGGACCTTTCCTCCCCCCACACCCACTATTATGTCCCCGATAGGCTCTATCTCTGCCACCTCCTCTATCCACGGCCTCCTCACCACGCCATCGGCCCTTGGAGAAAATTTCTTCGTGTAGGGGCCCGTGAGGTAGAAGGGCTCCCGGTAGCCAAGCCTCTCTATTTCTCCTTCTATGTCAATGCCCCTCTTCATCACGATGGTGGAGGGGAAGCGGATCTCCCTGTTCACGTTGCCCCTACGGGCTAAACAATTTAAAAGGGGTGGGGAGGGCTTCGGCAATTGGCATTACTTCCTTCCATAGCCGAATTCGTCACACGCCCTCAGGTGCTCCACCTCCACACACACCCTGAAGGGTCCGAAGGAGAAGATTTCAAGGGGCAGGGCCGCCGCCCTACACGTAACAGTCTCCCCAGGCTCCACCACATCCCTTGTGCACCTCCACCTCACAATGGGAAGCGAAACAATACCTCCACCCATTGACACCTCTATGTTGCCATCTTCAATGCCTCCGCTATAGAGGAGAGTTTTTAGGTTGGCATTACCCACGTAGTATAATTTTATTGTAACGTCCTTCATCCTTATGGGCCTGTGGGTTTTGTTGGTGAGTGTGAAGCCCACGGGGAGCCGCTCACACACAAAGTGCTTCTCCCATTCCCCAGGAACATCATCCCAGCCCGAGGAGGTGTCCACGCCTACATCTTCATCAGGGGCGTTATTTGGCTCGCCGCTCGCCCAGTTTATGTAGCCCATGACCTCGCCTGTGACCCATTTCCATCCCCTGTTGGGCTCCTGGGCGTCAGGCTCTTGATAGAGCCCCACAAAAAACTGCACGTCACCAACCTTTTCCCTCACGAGCTGCTTCACCCACTCCTCCTCGTGCTCCGCCTCAAAGGTTACAAGGTGGCCCCCCATCTCCTGGCAGCGGAGGTAGGCCCTGTCCCACGAGGTGGTTTCGTGGGAGACGTAGTAGGCATGGGTGTTATAAAAATTCCAGCCACCACCCCCTTCATAGAATCCTTCCACGCTTATAACACCAAAGTCCACCTCCTCAGGCTGGTTCTCCTGCATCAAATTAACCGTCATGAAGTAAAGGAATATTCCTGCCACCACAATGATGCCAATGATCAACAGCGTCGCCACAATGGGCGAAACACCTCTTGAAAAATTATTTACGATCTCTCTCTCTCTGCTTTACCCACCACCACGCCTTCCACCCCCTTACCTTATTTCCCCTCACTCCTTTAAAACCTTTCCCACAAGCCCCTACGTTCTAATACCTCTAGTCCAAACCTCTTGGTGGGACAAGCCGGGGCGCTGTCCCATCTGCTTTTAACACCTTTTGGCCGAGGGGGGAGCATGGGTGGTCCACTTCACGGTTAGGGGTGTGAGGGACTTCCTGCCGGAGGAGGAGATCGCCAGGCAGAGGATGATTGACACCATAAGGGAAACCTACGAGGAGTTTGGGTTTTCTCCCTTAAGCACGCCGGCCCTTGAGGGTGCAAAAATACTGCTAGCCAAGAGTGAGAGCATAAGGGATGAGATATATATTTTCAAGGACAAAGGGGGGGAGGGAGATAGGCCTAAGATTTGACCATACAGTCCCCCTTGCGAGGGTGGTGGCCCAGAACCCCCAGCTGCCCCTCCCCTTCAGGAGGTATGCCATCGGCAAGGTATGGAGGTACGAGAGGCCCCAGGCGGGGAGGTTCAGGGAGTTTACGCAGGCGGACATCGACATCGTAGGCATAAGGGACGTGCTGGCGGACGTGGAGGTGGTGTGGGCCGGCACCACAGCCCTTGAGCGCATGGGGGTGCCCCCCTTTGAGGTGTTATACAACTCGAGGAGGTTGGTCGACGAGTGGGGGAAGAGGGTTGGGTTAGAGGGCGAAAGGCTCGTGGAGTTCGTAAGGACGGTGGACAAGTGGTTCAAGATAGGGGAGAAGGGGGTGGCTGAGGAGCTCGAGAAGAAGGGCCTGGCCGGGTTCCTTGACCCCTTCAAGGAGCTCTTTGTGGACGTCTCAGAGCTCGACTTTAAAGCGGCTGATGAGCTTGTGGCCTTCCAGGAGCTCGCTGAGGAGGTCGGCATACCGGTAAAATTTGATCCGAGGATGGTGAGGGGGCTGGACTACTACACAGGCCTCGTGTTCGAGACGTACGTCAAGGGCAAGAACTGGGGCTCCATAGGGGGCGGTGGCCGCTACGACGAGCTCATAAAGCTCCTTTCTGGTAGGGACATCCCCGCCACAGGCTACTCCATCGGCGTCGACAGGCTCTTCGACCTCCTCAGGC
>CAYZKO010000003.1:0-11490 GCA_964479315.1 uncultured archaeon | reverse complement strand
GTCAGTAGATCCTCACATCCACGGCGAAGGCCCCCTGCCCGTTGACCATGAGGGGGTTTATCTCGGCGACGGTGGGCCTGTGGTGGAGGAAGAAGGAGGAGAAGCCCTCTATGGCCTCCACGAGGTGCTCCTCCCCGCCAAACCTTTTAAGGAAGGGCCTCACGTGGCTCACCAGGGCCTCGGCGTCCCCCCTTTCAAGGGGGATGAGCCTGCACTTAGGCCTGAACGCCTCGACGTGGACGCCCCCCGGCGCTATGCACACCACAGGCCCAAAGTAGGGATCCTCCTTTGCGCTGAGGAAGATCTCAGCCCCCCTTATCTGCTCCTGAATGATAACGCTGTCCCCAATCTTTAGCAGCCTCTCCACAGCCCCCTTGAGCGTACGCTCATCAAAAATATTCGTTATGACGCCCCCCTTCTCCGTCTTGTGGGCCATGGAGTTTACCTTTGCGACGGCGGGGAAGACACCCCATTCAAAGTTTGTATCCCTCACCAGGGCCATCTTTGGCACTGTTACGTACTCCGAGAGCCTCTCGAGCCACTCATACAAGGAACAACCCCCCGAGGATGAGCACGAGCGCCGCTATCACCAGCAAGAGCTTCATGGTGCCCGAGAAGAGGCCGAAGTAGGCGGCGGCCCCGGCGCCTATGCCTGCCCCTATGAGGGCGGCGCTGATAAATTTATTATAGTTGGGCTTTGGCCTGCTACCTATCTCCTTCACAGGCCTCTTCTTGTAAACCTCCTTCTCCACGTCCATGAGCCTTCTATCTATGAGGTCCACCCTCTCCTCCAGGTGGGTGAGCTCAGTAAGATATTTTCCGACCTCCTTCCTAAGTGTCTTCATGAGGGCCCTGTTTATGGTGGTCGCCTCCCTCTCAATAATTTTTCTTATCTCCCTCTCAAGCTCCTTCTTCGTCTCCTCAACAACCTCCTCCACCACAGGCCTTGCTATGTTCCTGAGCTCATTTTTCAGGGCAAGTAAAATTTCCCTGTTTGCAAGGAGGATTATCCTCTTGGCATCCTCCTCAGAAACACCCATTTCCTTAAGGGTAGAAATGATTTCATCGGCGGAAGCGCCAGAATCAAGCATCGAACGGACGAGGGCCACGAGGTCTGTCATGCCAGAACTTGAGGGGTAAAGGTTTTAAGCGGGAGGGCGGAGGAACGTTAGGGCCTTCCTTCCACCCCTCGCGCGGGGTCCGCCTTTTCCTCCGCCCCTCCCCTTCCGGGTCCTTCTTTTCTCACCCCCGTCCGTGCGCGGTGGTATGAGGGCAACCTTCCTTATATTGGTTTGTTGTTACCTTGGCTACAACAATGGGATGAAGGCTAATAAGATTACAGCAAAGACCAGCGGATTCCAGGCGAGGACCTTGGAGCCGTCGAGGGGATAGAAGGGCATCATGTTAAAGAATCCGATCATGGCGTTTATTTTTGAAAGGAAGAGGAAGAGGGGGCTGAGGGGGGAGAGGAGGAAAAATAGGTAAGCAAGTAAGAGGTTTGTGAGGGGGCCTGCGGCGGAGATCTTCCCGTCCTCTTCGACGGAGGGGTGTCCAAAGACGTATACCGCTCCAGGGGCTGCGAAAATATATCTTCCGTTGGTGACTATGGCGAAGAGGAGGGAGAAAATAAGTCCTGGCCACCACATCATGAAGCGGGCTGGGTAGCCGAAGTAGTGGGCAGTATATTTGTGGGAGAGCTCGTGGAGGATGAATACGGTCCCTACGCCGATAAGAAAATAGGGGAGGTTGTGGAGGAAGGTGACGGGGTTGATGTCCCAGGCGAAGGCTATGGAGAGGGTTATCCAGGAGAGGAGGAGCTCCATGAGCTCTTGGCGGTCCATGGAATCACCCCACACTGGCGGCAAGTTTTATATCTTGGAAGAACGTTTCTGTTAGGTTTCTCCTCCTGAGGACAGCCGCTGGATGGTAGGTAGGAATTATTTTAAAGCTTATTGTGAGGGTTGAGACGGGGAAGATGCTGCCCCTTGCCTCGCTTATGGGCACATATTTGAGGTTAAACCTGTCGCACAGCCAAGCCCAGGCAAACCTGCCAAGGGCGACGACGACCTTGGGCTTTAGGATGTGTAGCTGGGCGTCGAGGAAGCGGGAGCACGTGGTAATTTCTTGTTCGGTGGGGTCCCTATTGTTGGGGGGTCTGCACTTGAGGACGTTGGTTATGTAAACATCCTCGCGGGTGAGGCCCGCTGAGAGGAGCGCCTCGTCGAGGAGCTTTCCAGCCTTGCCGACAAAGGGCCTTCCCTGGAGGTCTTCATTTTTTCCTGGGGCTTCCCCTATAAGCATTATTTTCCTTCTGAATCCACCCTCCCCGGGGACGGCGTGCGTCCTCGTCTTGTGAAGGGGGCATCTTTTGCAGGCAAGGATCTCCTCCTCCACCTGTCTTAGCCCCACGACAGCCTCTTCTCCAAATATTCTTCCACCTCCTCTATTTTTATCCTCACCTGCTCCATGCTGTCCCTTTCCCTGACCGTTACAGTGTTGTCCTGGAGCGTCTGGTGGTCAACCGTCACGCAGAAGGGTGTTCCGATCTCGTCCTGACGCCTATACCTTTTTCCTATGCTCCCCTTTTCATCATAAACAGCTCTAAACTTTCTTCTTAGCATATAATATATTTCCTTGGCTTTCTCCGGCAACCCGTCCTTGGCCAGTAAGGGGAAGACCGCCACGTGGTGGGGGGCTATCCAGGGCCTTAGGGAGAGCCACGTCCTCTCCCCTTCCCTGTAGGAGGAGTAGAGAATGGCCAGGATGACCCTTTCGACGCCCCAGGAGGGCTCAATGACCCACGGTATGAACTCCCCACCTTCTTTCTTTACTGTATATTTGCTGCTACCACTGTATTCCTTATGCCGGGAGAGGTCGTAATCCCCCCTGTGGGCTATTCCCTCTATTTCCTTCCAGCCGAGGTCGTGGAAGAAGAACTCCACATCCCACGTGTCCCTTGAGTAGTGGGCCCTCTCCTCGGGGAGCTGCTGCCTAATCCTTATTTTTTCTATGTCCACGCCCACCAGTTCAAGATACCTTATTGATTCAGCTATCCAGTAAATCATCCACTCCCTCCCCGGATAGTCCCCCACCACCTCCTCAAGCTTCCTTACCTCCTCTTTTTTTCCGGCCTCTTGTTCCTCCGCCGTAAGCGCCTTTACCTCCATGTCCCTTGCCTCTTTGTAGAAGGGGCATTTGTCTTCCTCCGGATTGAAGAAAAATTCTACCTCCATCTGCTCAAATTCCCTAAGCCTAAACAAAAAATTCCTTGGTGAGATCTCGTTCCTAAAAGACTTGCCCATCTGGGCCACCCCAAAGGGTAGGCGCTTCCTGTTGAGGGTGTAGAGCCTGGGGAAGTCTGCGAAAATGAGTTGTGCCGTTTCTGGCCTCAGGTAGGATTTTACTCCACCATAGGGGCCTACCCTTGTCTCAAACATCAGATTAAATAGCTCCACCTCCCCAAGCTCCCCTCCACAAACGGGACATTTAACTTTTCTTACATAGCTTTCCAGCTCCTCCACTGAGAGGCCCTCGGGGCTTATGCCGAGCTCCTCCTCCACCAGGTGGTCTGCCCTGAACGTCCTGCCACATTTTTTGCACCTCACCACGGGATCGTGGAAGTGTTCCACATGTCCCGAGGCCTCCCAAACCTTTGGATGGGTTATTATGGAGCCGTCGAGGCCTATGATGAAGTCCTTCATTTCCACAAAATAGCGCCACCAGACATCCTTTACATTCTTTTTTATTTGGGCTCCAACCGGTCCCCAATCATAAAAACCCGAGAGCCCTCCATACTCCTCAGCTGTGGGAAAGGCGATGCCAATTTTCGCACAGAACTCCGCCAGCTTCCTTATGTCCACCGATGCTCCCACCCCTTCACACCATGACCGTTTCTTTTTTAAAACAAGGTGTAGAGGCATTCCTTTATGCGGGCGCTCTCCACAATCCTTTCTATACTTCTTCTTATTGCTATCATACTTGCTAGCGCTATTTTTATTTACTATGCTGTAAACCAATTTATATTTTCTTATCAACCAAGGGAAAATGTGTCATTCTCCCAGCCCCTTCACATCCTTGCGATTTCTTATAATGCAGAAACAAATTTTCTCACTCTTGTTCTCCTTAATCCCAATGATGCACCTATAGACTTGTCTAACACAAAGATTTATCTGAGATCTGGAGGTATGACATATGCAGATCTAAATTTTAATACCGATTGCAATTATACTATTTCGCCCCACTCCACATGCACCCTTACCGCCACCACTCCCCAGCTCAGACCCGACTCTTATGTGTTGATCTCTTCTGCTGTCGTCCCCCCTACTACTGCTCCATTGAAAACATCTTCTCATGCAGAACAGGGTACTATAGATACGGTTCCTCCATCAGTTACTCTTACCCTTTCATCTCAGAGCGCCTTTTTGGGTGATGCAATTTCAATTACGTGTGTAGCAACCGATAATGTTTCAGTCTCTCTTATAAAAATTTATTTAGGTAATACAGAGCTTAACACCTGTAGCTCTTCCCCCTGTGTGGCCACTTATACGTTTACCTCCCCTGGTGTTTACACCTTTAAGTGTACCACCAAAGATAGTTCTGGCAATACCTCCACTGTTGAGAAAAATATTAGTGTAATAAATCCGTTTAGTGTAAGCCATGGCCTTACTTTCTCCTCCCCAGATGAAAACCGATACTCCAATATTCTTTTCCATGGTGACTACAATAAAGTTTACATTACCATCTTCTCTGGAAAACCCGGAACATATTCTGTTATCTCCCCCTGTCTTCAGGAAACCACCCTTACGTGCTCGTCTTTCCCCTGCACCATAGAGACAAACACCCTTTCTGCTTCTTCTTCCTGTGAAATAAATATTGTAGGCCCTGATAATGATGTAAAAAGCATTACAATCCCTGTATGGCATTACTTGGAGTGTGATTCCTGCGATTCCTGTGAGGATGCCCTAACAGAGGCAGATACCCTTTCAAATAACGACGATGTAAATGTACTTGTGGTTCTTAAGGCTGATATTTCCTCTTCTTCATCTATATGCCTTAACATTGATGGTGTAGAACCACCTGCGGGAACCTCCATAATATTTGATGCTAATCTCCACACGGTATCTACTTCCGGAAATGATACTTTTGCTGTTGCTCTTTCTTGGTCCTCCCTTATATTTTCTCACTGCAATATCTTCACCTCTGGAGATGGTTCCCACGCCTTTTACCTTTTCTATTCTTCTGCTACTCTCAGAGAGTGTAACCTCTTTACTTCTGGTGTTGATGCCCGTCCCCTTTATGCTTTCTATGATTCGTCGGCCAACCTCTATGATTCCAATCTTTCCACATCTGGTTGGCGCTCTGACGCCGTTTATATTTATTACTCATCCTCTGCTAACCTCACACGCTGTAATTTATTTACATCCAATGAAGATGCTATTCCACTCCATCTCAACAAATCTTCTTCGGCAACTATAACAGATTGCAACATTTTCACTTTGGGCAGATATTCTCCTGCAGTCTTTGTTAATAATTCATCCACCGCTACAGTTTCTGACTCCGTTCTCACCGCGTTAGGTTACAGGGGAGACGCTCTTTTCCTTCAAAGTTATTCCTCCGCCATTGTTAAAGATTCTAACCTCTTTGCTTTGGGCGATGATTCCCACGCTCTTAATCTTTACCAATCCTATATTACCCTCTCCAACGTAAACCTTGATATCAATAGAGAGAAGGCCTCCGATTATATTTTAGCCTTTGATAGTTATGTTTCCTCCTCTGAAAATTCCTATTGTGGCGACGGAAAGAGGATTATTGCCATAAGTTCATCAAACGCCAACGACTACAATAATGTGGTAATTGATACTAACGCGTATTGTCATATTTCTGTTCACGATGTAAATAATCTTAAACTTAATTTTGCTGGCACAGCCACAGATATTAGAGCCGCTTACCTTATACTTTACAGGGTTAACAATGTAGAAATAAATGGCCTTAGGGTGAATACCACTGGTTACCTTACCGATACGCTTTCTGTCCATGATTCTTCCTCTGTGGTGATATCTAATTCTGTTCTTTCTGCTACTGGTTCAGGCAGCACGACCCTTCTCATATACGATTCTACCGCCACCTTTGATCTATCAGAGGGCGACATTCGTATCTGTACACCACACCTAAATCTTCTCAGCTTTTCTAACAGCACGGTAGAATGCCAAAACTGTGGTAACGGACATAACCTTATTTGGTATGACGAGTACGATTCAAGTTTGCCATTTGCATGCAGCTGTGCTGTGAAGGCGTCATCCTTTGATGAGTGTATAGGCTCGTGAGACCCTCAGCACCTAAAATATTTTATGACACCAGCGCGTAGAAGCCGCTCTTGGGCTCTATGACGTCCCCCCTCCTCTTGAGCTCCTCCAGGAGCTCCTCGAGCTCCTCCTTTTCGATGCCGTAGGGCGAGAGCTCGTTGAGGAGGTCATCGAAGGGAACTTTTTCTGTGTACTCTGAGAGGGAGCGGAGGGTTGTGAGGATGAGCTTGAGTTTCTGGATCTTGCTCTTGGGCATACCGGTGTACATAATATCTATATCGATCTCCCCCGTCTGGGGATCCCTCAGCACCTCTGTAAACGAATACCTGAGGAGCTCAATGGCCCTCTTGGCGTCCTCCTCCGTCACGACGTCCGAAAGCCTTACCCTGGCTGACGCCTCCGCCAGCCTAATTAGCGCCTCAAGCTGCCTTGGGCTTATGGGAACAGTATTTTTTTCTCTCCCCCTCTCCCTCATCTCCACATAGAAATCTTCTATGAGCCTCATGGCCTCCTCCGTCAGCCTTGGAAAGATGTGGGTGCGCGCGTAGGCCACGTATTTCCTGAAGAGCTCTGGATCCACGGGGGGCCTTATGAAGGCCTCCGCCTCCTCCATCTCCTCCTTGGTTACACTGCCCCCCTTCTCGTACTGGGCCCTTATCTGGCCTGCCCTGTGGGTCTTGAGGATGTGCTTGGCGATCTCCCTGTCCTCCTCAGCGCTCCTTACCTCCCTCACCACAAACATGAGGTCAAACCTGTTCAGAATTGCGGGGTCAATATTTATCTGGTTTAAGATGGGCTCGCTGTCGTCGAAGCGCCCAAACTTGGGGTTTGCAGCCGCCAAAACAGAGGTTTCAGCCTTAAAGCGGGCCACAATGCCCGCCTTTGCCACAGAGATGGTCTGCTGCTCCAGGGCCTCGTGCAAAGATCTTATCTCCTTCTGGTCGATCTTATCAAACTCGTCAATGGCGGCAAGGCCTCCAGAGGCCAGCACAAGAACCCCAGCCTTTATTACCCAGCCCCCTTCGCCGAACTCGTCCCTCTCAGCCACCGCCGTCAGGCCAGCCCCCGTCACGGACTTTCCCGCCACGTAAAAACTCTTTGGAGAGAGGCGCGTGGCATATTCAAGCAACTGGGACTTGCCTGTACCGGGATCTCCCATGAGTAGGATGTGGATGTTGCCCCTTATCCTTGTGCCGTTGTAGTTCTTTGGAACGCCGCCGAAGAGCTGGAGAACAATGGCCTCCTTTATTTTATCATGCCCCTTTATCGTGGGGGCCACCGACCTCACAAGCTTCTCATAGACCTGGGGATCCGAGGCAAGCTTCTTTATTTCCCTGAGCTCCTCTGGAGACGGTTCAAGCTCTTCAAATTCTTTCTGGACTGGCTCAACGTAGAGGGCTTCGATATATTTATCGTGGACGGCGCTTCTCCCCTGCGGACGTCTTATCCTTAATATTCCAGTCACAAGGACCCTGTCACCGGGCGTAACTTTGTTCACTAAGTCGTCTTCGAGGTAGACGGCTATGTGCCTGCTCTGTTCACCCCCCTTCAGGAATTCTAGGGGTTCCTGTATCCTTATCTTCTGAAAGTCCGTATACTTTGATTTTTCCTCCACAAGCTCAAAATCCCTCTTTCCGCATATGGGGCAGGAGACGGGCTTTTTGAGTATGGGGCCCTCCTGGACCTGGGGAACCTCGGCGCCACATGCCTTGCACATCCAAACCGCTAACTTTATTTTTGGCTGGACGTCAGTCACCTCCCTCACAATCCCCTCAAGGACAACAACCTTCCCTATCATGTCGGACGAGATCTCCCTCACGAGGAGCCGCTTGGAGGGGGGCACGTTGGAGAGGCCTATCCTGAAGGAGGCGTCCTTGGGCCCGGGCTTCTCTATCCTGTCCAGCGCCTGCAAAAATATCTCTATATACCTGTCCGGCTCGTCCAGGAAGCCATCTGCCATCTCGTAGTCGAAGCGCGAGAGCTTGAGGTAGTCAATAATTAGTCTCCTCCTCTTGGGGTAGTGCATGCCTATCTGGACGATGTCGTCCATGTGGTAGAGCCTTAAGAACTGCTCTGCCCTGTCCACCTCCTCCATGCCCCCATGGAAGACCCACCTCCTTAACCCCCTTGCCCTTCAGATGCCGAACCGCTTTTCCTCTTCTTGTTCACATTCCTAATGGGAATAGAATATTCCGCGCCACAGACAAGGCATTTGTAGACGACGCGGGGGTAGGGGTTGTGCACTATCCGAACTCTTAGCGTCTCAGGGGTCCAGAGAGTAAAACATTTCCTGCAGAAGGTATACTTAATTTTTCCAAGCTTGACCCTATACTTCCTGGCGAGCCTCCACGCCAGCTCCACGTACCTCCTGGAATACTTTTTGTTCCTCCTTGCCAGCTCAATTAAAATTTTTATCCTTTCGCCCGCTATCCTCCTCTGGTAGGCCTTGTCCCTTGCCGTTATCCTCATGGCATTAAAGGGAGAGGCCCTGTTTAAAGCATGGAGCTCCTCTCCCTCGGCGCCGAGGCGGTCCTCTACAGGGAGGGCAACAGGGTGATAAAAATAAGGATAAGGAAGGGCTATAGGCACCCCCTCCTCGATCAGCGCCTTAGGCTTATTAGGACGCGGAGGGAGGCGAAACTCCTCCAGAGGGCCAGGGAGGTGGTTCAGGTGCCAAGGGTCCTGGCCGTGGATGAAGAAAATTTTAGAATCGAGATGGAATATATAGAAGGGATAAAGCTCAGGGACTACCTCCTTACAACACACGATCCTACGCCCATGGAGAGGGTTGGACACATGGTGGCGGCCCTCCACGCCTACAACATCGTCCATGGGGACCTCACGACCTCAAACTTTATAATCTCGGGCGACGACATCTACATGCTTGACTTTGGGCTTGGGGAGGTCACCACATCCATAGAATCAAAGGCCGTGGATATTGTGTGCTTCAAGAAAAGTTATTTCGCTACACACCCCGATCTCCCCGAGGGGTGGGAAAAATTCTTAGAAAGCTATAGGTGGAGGGGGGCGGGGAAGGTGCTGGAGCGGGCGGAGGAGGTGGAGCGAAGGGCGCGATATTTATAAACCATTCGGTTCCAATAGGGCCGTGGCACGCATCCATGCCAGGCGGAGGGGGCGCTCGGGCTCCAAGAAGCCCCCCACACGCCAGCCCCCGGGCTGGGTAGAGAAGAAGCCGGAGGAGGTTGAAAAATTAGTTATAGAGCTGGCAAAGAAAGGTTATTCTACGGCCATGATAGGACTAATTTTAAGAGATCAGTATGGTATTCCAGACGTCAAGGCCATTACGGGCAAAAAGATACTGCAGATACTGAAGGAGCACAACCTTGCACCGCCCCTCCCCGAGGACCTGGCAAACCTAATAAAAAAGGCCGTTGGAGTGAGGCGCCACCTTGAAAGGAACAAAAAAGACAAGCACAACAAGGTTGCCCTGGAGAGGATAGAGTCAAAGATAAAGCGCCTCGTGAAGTATTACAAGCGGAGGGGTGTGCTTCCCCCCAACTGGCGCTACACTCCGGAGAAGGCGGCGACGCTGGTGAGGATATGAGGGTAAGGGTTACCCTTCTGTGGAAGGAAAAATATGTCTTTGAGGGGGAGCCGAGCCATGTCCTCAATGAAGCAGATAAAATAATAGTTAGATGGAGGGAGGAGTATGGCAAGGAAAAGGATTAAGGCTGTTGATCCCTGGAAGACAAAACAATGGTTTACAATAGTGGCGCCAAGAATATTTGGAGAGAAGGAGTTGGGGGTTACTGCCGCCTCGGAGCCGGAGCTCTTGGTGGGTAGGACGCTTGAGGTGCTGGGCTCCGAGGTTACGGGCTCCCTCGCCCACCTGCAATACCTCTTAAAATTCCAAATAGTTCAAGTTGTTGGCTCTCAGGCAAGGACTGAATTTGTTGGCCTTGAGCTCGAGCGCTCCTTCATGAAGCGCCTCACTAGGAGGCACACCTCCAAGGTGGAGGTGGTCTTCGACGTCACCACGAGGGATAACATAAAGCTCCATGTGAAGGTGGACGCCTGGACGGCGGTGAGGGTTTCCCGCTCCAAGAGGACGGACATGAGAAAGATAATGATGGAAATGGTAGAGGAGGAGGCGAAGAAGAGGGAGAAGGACGAGCTCCTTAAGGAGTTCTTTGCAGGAGAGCTTATGAGGAAGATTGCGGAGAGGCTGAAAAAGATAGCCCCCATTAGGAGGGTGGAGGTGGCAAGGGTAAAAGTTTTAAAGGAAGTGAGCGAGAGGGTGCCCTCCCAGTGAACCCCCTCCTCTGGTTCCTGCCGGCGTACGTGGCCAATGCCTCCGCCACCCTCTCGAGGCTCCTCCCCTTCCAGCACCCTGTGGACATGGGCCTCTTCCCTGGCGGACGCCTTCTTGGGGATGGAAAAACATTTGAAGGTTTGTTAGTAGGCCTGCTCATGGGTTCCGCCACAGGCCTACTATTGGAAATCTTTGGCTATCATACGCCCTATTTTTTGCTGTCAGTGGGCGCCCTGGGGGGCGACATGGTGGGGAGCTTCATAAAGAGGAGAGTTGGTGTGCCAAGGGGAGGGGATGCCTTCCCCTTAGATCAGCTTGATTTCGTTTTTGGGGCCTTTCTCCTTGCTCCCCCAGACCCCACCACAGCCTTAATAATTATAATAATCACCCCCGTCATCCACAGGCTTGCAAACATCATAGGGTTTTTGATCAAGGTAAAGAGGGAGCCCTGGTAGTAGTCTTTTTTAAATGCTACGCCCAAACGTTCCATCATGGTGGACGCCACCTTCCTCGTGACGCTGGGCGAGGCGGCCCTGGTGGTGGTAATAGGCTATCTCATCTCACTTCTGGCCGGATCCCTCTTTGCCAAGGCCTATAGGCGGAGCGGCCTGAAGGACTATGCCGAGAAGCATGGCTACGAGAGGGCATTTTTTGACATTGAGCTTGAGACCGTTGGCGCCACCCTCCTGAAGTGGTGGGTATTTTTGGCCTTCATTGTCCAGGCCCTGGGTATCCTCCACCTCACTTATCTCACAGGCTTCGCCAACCTCCTGCTTGAAAAATACCAAACGCTGGCCCTGGCCGTTGTCTTTGTGGTGGTCGGTGCAGTGGTGGGCCTTGCAGCCGGCAGGCTTGCTGAGCATGTTTACAAATATCTTGGGATAGAGGAATTCATGGAGAAGAGGGGCTACGAGA
>CAYZKO010000002.1:0-20341 GCA_964479315.1 uncultured archaeon | reverse complement strand
CCTTCTGGCCTCCTTAAGGGTGGCTATTTCCCTTTCAATTTTTTCCACCTCGGGATCCTTCTTCCTGGATGTGAGGAGCAGGGCCGCTGAGAAGAAAATAACAGCAAGGGCCGCAGCCACCACCCAGAGGGGCATCTTAACCTTTCTCTTAACTTGCTCCCTTTCTTTCTTAACTGCAAGGGGCGAGAGGACGGAGTGGAGGTAGCTGAGCTCCCTGGCGGTTACCAACATTTCCAATGCTGTTCTTAGCATTTCCTCCTCCTTAGAATCATTTCCCACCTTTCCATATTCCTGGGCAGCCAGATAATAATAAACGCCGTGATTCCTATAGAGCTCAGCCCACAGCCCCTTCACATCCTCCGTGAGGTCCAGGAGCTGCTCCACCCTGTTGCGCACGTCCCCCTCCTTGGGGGCGTGGACGCCCTTGGCGAGGGCCGCCTCGGCATACGCAGCATAGTACCAACCCCTTTCGTAGGCGGCCCTTGCCCACTCCAGCCTCTCCTTCACGTCTGGATCCGCCAGGGCCACATCCTCCACGGAGATTATTTCTTCCCTGGCGAGCACATCGAGGCCCCTCACAGGAGGACCCTTAAGGCTTTCTGCCACGTCGAGCATGAGGGAGGCGGCCTTCAGCCAGTACCTGGCGCTCATGAGGTCCCTTAGCGTCAGCACATCCTTTGAGAGGTAGCCTTCAGCCCTTATGATTCTCTCCCTTGCCCCACCTATCCATTCATAGTTATAAATATTTGGTTTTATTTTTTCAGCCCTCAGGAGGAGGGAGTGGAGCTCAGATTCCACGTCATCCCTCAGGAGGGTGTACGCAAGGGAGTTAGGGTTTTTTGTGGAGGGGTGGATGCAGTATTCCCTGGCGGTGGAGGCGTCTATGAGCCCAAGGAAGGCGTAGTTGCCGGCTGTATAATAATATCCCCTGTCTATGAGCTCCTTCGCCCTCTTTAAATAGCTTCTTGCCCGCGTCAACAGGGCCTCGATGCTCCTATCATTCTTTGTGCATGCATTCCTCAGCAGGGCCTCCAGCTCCTCCACAAAATGCCTCGTCACCTCCTCAAACCTGTAGGAATAATAAATAGGGGCCGGCGGCGGTAGAAAATTAACCTCCTCGCTTTCAGCAACATTTTCCTCAACTTTAGGCCTTTTTCCTTCAAAAACAATCTCTACAGCCTCCTTCAGCGTAGAAACCTCGTAGACCTCAATGTTCATTTCCATACCTTTTTTGACTACATCAACCTCCTTCTCCACAACCCCCTTTATCCCCGGCTCAACCTCCTCCGTTACCAGGGCCCTCACAAACCTCTCGCCCTTTGGGATAAGGAAGAGGGTAATGTTTACCTCCTTGGCGGCCAGCAACTTCTCGTAAACGCCCCCCACAGGCCCCACATTGCCCTTTTCATCTATGGTTCCCGTGGCGGAAACGTTATCTGGAACGTCCTTCCCCAGCAGGGCGGCGTACGTCGCCAGGGCTATGGGCAGGCCCGCCGAGGGCCCGCTCAGGTGCTCGGCAGAGGCCTCAATGGTGACGGTGTAGTCATATTGATCAAATTCTTTGTTTGCCTCCCGCACAGCTGCCTTTATGGCGCTGGTTATGGAGGCCTGTGTGTCCTCCCCCACCAGGGAATTGAGCGTGAGGGATACTTTGCCACTCCCCGGCTTCACCTCCACAATAAGCCTTGCAGGCACCCCCTTCCCCTGGCTGCTTACTGCAAAAATATACATATCAGCTGTAGCCCCAAGAACAATGCCCAGCAAAAGGAGAAAAGCCATATACCTCATTTTTCCACCTCCCTAAGCTTGTTTACAACCTCGAAGAGCGAGTGCTCAAGCGTGTGGCGCCTGAGGGCAACATAAATGATTGCCACGAACTCAACAAAAACAATAATGCTATAAACATAGGCCAGCACACCACTTAAAATTCCCTGGGCGTCAAGCAGTATCCCTGCGAGGAGCGTCGACATCAAAACGCTAAAGAGCTCCATCTCCTCCCCCAGAAGCGACAGGTAGTCCATCAGGAGCGCCGTGAGGCCCATGGACTCCATGGGGATCTTGCGAACCACCTTTATGGATGAGGGCTAAGAAATAAAAAGGTGGGGGTTTAGCCGAAGAGGGCTGCAAGGCCCGCTGTGGCCTCTTCCTCCTTCTTCTCCTCCTTCTTTTCTTCCTTCTTCTCCTCCTGCTGGGCCGCCGGCGCAGGGGCCTGTGGAGCCGCCGCCACGGGCACAGAGGCGCCCTGGATGGCCTCGTCGATGTTCACCTCCTTGAGCGCCTCCACGAGGGCCCTTATCCTTGCCTCATCGGGCTCTACCCCAGCCGCCTCGAGGACGCTCTTCATGGCCTCCTCTGTGATTTCTTTGCCGGCGGAGTGCAGGAGGAGGGCAGCATATACGTACTCCATTTTACTCACCTCCTATCCAAAGAGGGCCGCAAGGCCAGCGGTTGGTTCCTCCTCCTTCTCCTCTTTCTTTTCTTCCTCCCTCTTCTCCTCCTTTTCCTCCACCATGGCCCTCACGCCCTCGTCCTGGAACTCTGGGGGTAAGTGCAAGGAGAGGGCAAGGGCCCTGGCCCTGGCGAGGGAGAGGAGGGCTGGCAGCGTTTCCTTGGTAACGTAGCCTGCAGCAACCGCCAGGGAGAGCGCCTTCCTGTGGGCGTCAGCAATAATGAAGGGCAGGGTCTGCTTCGTGGGATAGCCTGCGTTGAAGGCGAGGTTGAAGGCGTGCCTGGAGGCCAACTTTATTTCTTCTAACACGTCGGCGGGTGATATGGAGAGCACGTCCTCCCTGAAGAGGAGGCCATCTGAGTGGGCAGCCACAACCCTTAGGAAAATTTTTATGGGCCTCACATCCATGAGCTCAAGGGCCCTTGCAAGCCTTTCGTCTATCACCTTCCCCGCAGGGATCTTATACTCCTTCTCGAGCTGGACAGAGCCCTTCATGGAACGGACGGGGAGGCCTGCGGCCTTGAGCTCTGAGAGCATGGTCACAGGAACGGGGACGGGCCCGGGCTCGATGGTTATGTCCTCAGGGGCTGGTTTTCCAGGCCGAAGGGGAGCATATTCCACCACAGAAATTATTTCTCTATAAATGGTGAGGGGGTCTTCGTTGGTGAGGATGACGGCGGATGGGTGGCCCTCTATGAAGGGGATGAGGCTGTCCCTAAGGCCCTCCAGGGCCCTCCTTATGATGACATTTTTGTAAACCTTTATGAGGGCCCTCCCCCTAAGCTTGCTCCTCAAGGTGTGGAGCATGCGGGCCGGAACGTTTTCAATATTGGCTATCATTACTGTTCGGTGGGCCTCCACCATGGAACGCAGCTCCTGAACCTTCCTCTGCTTCTCGAGGATTGCGCGCCTCATCCTACCACCTTCACGGCAGGCCCCATGGTGGTCTTCACGTAGATAGATTTTATGAACTGTTCACCCCCCACCTTGGAGGCCACAGCCCTTATTACGGCCATGGCATTCTCTGCAAGCTCCTCATCCGACATCGTCCTAACGCCTATGGGTGCATGGACCGTTGGGAGCGGCTTACCTTTTTTGTTGGTAACTTTTACCGTGCTCCTCAGCACCTTCACCACCGCCTTTACCCTATCGAGCACGGGGGGAACGACCTTGGGCATCTTCTTCCTCGGGCCCAGTATGGGCCCCAGCACCCTTCCTACCAGGGGCATGACGGAGGGCTCAGCTATGAAGTAGTCAAATTCTTTTGCAAGCCTCTTCGCCTCCTTCTTGCCCATTGCCTGGATCTCCTCCTTGGTTACAATTTTATCAACAATATTCGTTTTCTTGAGCTCGGCGGCCAGCGCCTTGTCCACAAAGGCGCAAATTTTTATGGACTTCCCCCTCCCTCTTGGAAGCTGAACCTCCACCTCTATCCTGTTCTCCGGCTTCTTGAAGTCCACGTTCCTGAAGTTTATCGTTATATCCACGCTTTCCAAAAACTTTCTCTCCTTCGCCTTCTCCTTGGCCTCCCTTATGGCCCGCAGCACCTTCTCCTGGGTTATCATGTCCACCCCTCCCGCCACTGGCGGTAAGCGGGGCAGGAGAAAGGGGGTAGAAAAGGTTTATAAAGTTTGTGAGGCTTCTACTCCACCTTTATTTCTCCCCTCTTGATGGCCTGTTGCACCTCCCTGGGATCCTTTCCCTCCACGGTTATCCCCATGCTTACGCATGTCCCAAGCACCTGGAGGACAGCAGAGGTGAGGCTGCTGGCCTTCATCTCTGGAAGCTTTATTTTGGCAATCTCTACGACCTTCTGGAGCGGGATGTCCCCCACCGTTTCCTCTCCGGGCTTGTGGGCGGCCTTTTCCAGCTTTAACTCCTTCTTGATGAGGGCGGAGACCGGAGGGGTCCCCACCTCGATGGTGTACTGCTTTGTTGCCGGATCCACATAAAGTTTCACAGGGACCTTCATCCCCGCATATTTAGAGGTGGCCTTGTTGATGTCCGCCACCACCTTTCCCACAGGGAGCCCCAGGGGGGAGAGTGTTGGGCCTATGGGGGGACCTGGGGTTGCCTTTCCGCCCACCACCAACAGCTTTATTTTCATCATGCCTGCTCACCCTCCACGACAATATTTGCCGCCTCAATAGTGACAGGTATTTTTATGGTAGCCTCTAACAGTTCCACAGTAACTTCTTCTTTTTGGGGGTCAACCCTTAAAATCTTTGCCCTCATACCCTTGAAGGGCCCCGTCGTTATTTTCACAACCTGACCCACCTTCAGCTCCTTCATGAGGGGCTCCTGGTGGAGGAGGTGTTCTATTTCCGAAACGGGTATAGAGCCCTTTACGAGCCCCTTGGCGTGGGGCGTCCCCCTTATGAGCCTCCTGAGGGCGAGCTCATCTGTAGCCTCCACGAGGATATACCCCTTAATTGTTCCCTTCTGGCTGGGAGGGACGATGATGGAGAGGATGGGATTCTCCTCCATCTGCTTCGCCTTCTCCGCCAGGAGCTCCGCCACAAAGCGCTCCTGCCCTGCAGTGGTCCTGACGCCCCAGATCATAATATCACCCCATGAGGATGTATGCCACGAGCTGGAAAAGATACCCCACAATCCCAAGTATTACAAAGCCTGCCGCCGCGATCTTTAAGGACCTTTTCAGCTCCTCCAGGGTAGGCTTCTTTGCCAGGTGTAGAACCCTGAGGGCCTGGGCCAGCATCCTCTCACTCCACGAAGTCCACGTCGAGGTTCAGCCTGTCCTGGGCTATTTCCTTTAGGCTCTCAAGGAAGGTTATTTTTCCGCCCACAATGATGACAAGGACGGAGATCTGGTTCTTAGGATAGTTTTCGTCCAGCATGGCGCCCCAAATGAGGTGGGCTGAGGGGGATATCTTTGAGGAGACAGCCTCGGCAATGAGCTCCGCCTCCCTGAGGGTCATGTCCGTGCCGCCCACCACGTTGACGATGGCCCTATCAGCCTCGGAGATGTCCACATCAAGCAGGGGCGAGGAGATGGCCGCCTCCACAGCCTCCAGGGCCCTCTCCTCTGGCGAGCCCTCCAGGGAGGACTCCCCCATGCCAATAACCGCTGGCCCCCCCTTCTCCATAATTCTTCTGAGGTCGGCGAAGTCGAGGTTTATGAGGCCGGGCTTCGTGATCATCTCCGTTATGCCCTTGATGGCGTTGGCCAGGATCTCATCAGCTACTTTAAAGGCGGCGTTCATGGGCAGATCAGGGGCCACCTCCAGGAGCTTGTCATTAGGGATAATAATTATCGTATCTGTTTCCTTCATCAGCTTTGACAAGGATTTTATGGCGTTCTCGAGCCTCACCCTTCCCTCCGCCGAGAAGGGGAGCGTTACCACTGCCACCGTAAGGGCCCCCACCTCCCTTGCAATCTCCGCAATGACGGGGGAGGAGCCGCTCCCCGTTCCTCCACCAAGGCCTGCAGTGATAAAAACGAGGTCAGCGCCCTCGAGCACCCTCCTTAAATCTTCCATATCCTCCCGGGCTGCCTGCTCCCCGAGGTCTGGGTTGCTGCCCGCGCCGAGCCCCTTTGTTGTCTTCTTTCCTATAAGGATCTTGCGGTCGGCGCGGGTATGGAGGAGGTGCTGGGCATCTGTGTTGACTGCAATGAGCTCCGCCCCAAAAATTCCCATCTCGTGGAGCCTGTTTATGGTATTACAGCCGGCTCCGCCCGTTCCCACAACCTTAATTGTTGGGAGCGCCGTTTCAAGAAAATGCTGGAGCTCCTCATCCTCTGAGGTGGTGGGCGGCTGTCCCATTTCCTGCCTAACCCTCTTGAGGGCCTTCTCCACCACGCTCTTCACGTTTTACACCTCTGGCATATTAGGGCAGGATAACATTATAAAACGGTTACGGGGGCTGCAGGCGGTGTGAGGGTGGACCTCCACGTCCATACATGGTATTCTCCCGACGGCATGATGGAGCCCAGGAGGCTTTTAAAAAAAGCGGCGAGGCTCGGGCTCCACGCCGTTGCCATAACCGACCATAACAGGCTTACAAAGATAAGAGGAGAAGGGGTTCTTGTCATCAACGGAGAAGAAGTGGAGACAACTGCCGGAGAAATAATAGGGCTTTTCCTTACGGAGGAGGTGCCCCCCGGCCTTGGGCCCCTTGAGGCCATGGACAGGATAAGGGAGCAGGGAGGCCTTATAATTATACCTCACCCCTTTGATAAATTTAGGTGGAGGACGGCGCTACTCCTTCACTTTAGAGAGCTACCAGACGACGTGCTCATTGAGACAAAAAATGGAAGATATGTTACGCCTGCCTTTGAACAGAGAGCGTTTAAGTTTGCCGAGGAAAGGGGTCTGCCGACTGTAGGCGGCTCCGACGCCCACACCTTCCCAGAGCTCGGCCACGTGTGGACGGAGGTGCCTGAGTTCGGCGACGAAGAGGAGCTGTATAAAATTTTAAAGAGGGGGGAGACCCTGCCCGCTGGCCAGCCCTTCCCCTGGATGCACATAACGGTGCCCGCCCTCAAGGCGCTCCACCTCTTCGGCCTACTCCCGGGGCAGGGAGGCCCTTAGCCTGGTGGCGAGCCTGTGGGCCTCCTCAAGGGGTTCGGGCTGTCTCCTCCCCCCGAACCAGAACCTGTTTAGTAAATCTATTGGTGGGAGCCCCCAGCCCGGCGAAGGGTACGACCCTTTTATTTTTTCATGGTCCCTCATCAGGGGGCGCTTCGCCACGCCAATGGAGGGCATGCGGAGGACCGCCCCCACGTGCACAGCTTCCCCACACCTTCTTGGATGGGCAATGCCGTGCCCATCCACGAGCAACAGGCAGTCCCTAAACTTCTCCGACGCCTTCACCATAAAGGGGGCCTCCCTAAAGGCAAGGTATGTCGGAACGTATGGGAAGCGGACCCTCCCCACCCACCAGTTTTTGTCCACAATGTTTCCCTGCCCATCGAAGACCACGGCGACCCCCACTCCCCACCCTTCATTGTAGGCCACATCCACCCCCACCACGCACTCCACCTCGACCTCCAAGGGCTTGTTCCTTTCCGCAATTCTTTCTTGGGCCTCCGCCATCCTCCTCAAGATGGGGGGGGGCACATCAAACCCCTCGAACATATATTTTCTAAGGTCCACCTTCCCGTTAACCACCCTAATCCCTTCGCTCTCGAGCCTCCTTTTCTTTTCGGCAGGCCCGCCAAAGGCATAGCCCCCCAGGGAGCCGTCGCCCATTACTACCTTATAACAAGGTAATGAGGGGTCCCTGTTCTTCGATAAAATTCTTGCTATGGTCCTCGCTGCAATGGGATCCCCCAGCGCCCTGGCCATGGCCCCATACGTCGTCACCCTCCCCTCTGGTATCTGGAGGAGCATGCGGTGGACGAGCTCTGTGAGGGGGTCCACAGGGGGCTAAGGGCAACGCCCTTTATAGGAGTTCCCCCATAGGGGTGCATGAAGCTGGTGCTCCACAGGAAGAGGAGGTTCCTTGCGGAGGGGGAGGAGTTCAACACGGAGTTCGGCCTGATAAAGTTAAGGAACGGCATAGTAAGGAGTTCAACTGGGGAGGAGTTCCTCGTAACAGATCCATACTTTGTTGACGTGTGGCTAAACATAAAGAGGGGGCCCCAGATAGCCCACTGGAAGGACCTCGGCCTTGTGGTAGTGCTCACGGGCATAGGCCCCGGCTGGAGGGTTGCAGACGTAGGGGGCGGCTCCGGCTTTTCCGCCCTCCTCTGGTCAAATATCGTTGGGCGCGAAGGAAAAGTCTTAGTCTTTGAGAACAACCCCCGCCACCTCAGGGTGCTCCTCCACAACGTTAGAGAGAGGCCCAACGTGGAGGTAATCGACAGGGATCCCAGGGAGTGGGAGGGGGGCGAAAAGTTTCATATGGTCTTCCTCGACGTCCCTGAGCCATGGGAGTTTGTGGAATGGTCAAGGGAGCACCTGCTGCCCGCCGGCTTCCTCGTGGCCTATATCCCCACCATGGAGCAGGTCCTAAAGTTTACTAACAACCTTGAGGGCTTCACGGAGCCCGAGATCCACGAGCTCATCCACAGGAGGTGGAAAACCCCCAACACCAGGCCCCTCTCCTCGGGCCTACTCCACACAGCCTTTGTGGTTGTGGCAAGAAAAATGAAGTAAAGGGGGTTTCAATCCTTCAGCACCTCAAAGAGGCTCCTCAGACCTACTACTACCATGGCTGGCGCCACTAGGAAGGCCATGTACTGCAGGAAGACCCCCAGGAAGGACCACAGGGGCGCCAGGGCCGTCAGTGAGGACACGGCGCTCAGGAAGAGCTGGTACGATGCCAGGAAGGCCAGGCTTGCCAGGAAGAAGGTGGACGTCTCCTTGGGCTGGAGGTTGTAGAAGCCCAGCAGCAGTCCTATGATGACCTGCACCACCGCCAGCAGTGCCAGCCAGTGGGGGGAGTTCATGAAGACCTCTGCGAGCCCTGCCAGCAGCGCCAGCACCAGACCCACCAGCAGGAGGTATTGGGTGACGCCCTCCATGCTTTCACCGCGGGGAAAGGGGGCCCGAGTTTTATAAAGCCTACACCTGACTTCGACGATCGCCGGAGGGCCCACCGTTCAGGAGATGAGGCCCTTCCACGCCTGGGCCACCGCAATGGGGAGCACGTACCACCCCGAGAGCACCGCCACCTGGCTGAGGTAGGAGGAGAGGGGTGCGTAGGTGAGGGTGGGGAAGGAGGTGAGGGCCACGGCCCCCAAGAGCAAAAGAATTAGGCTGTTTAAGTTTGCACCGCTGTTGTAGGTGGCAAAGGCCATGACAACGCCAAGGAGGAACATCACCTCCGAAAGCCACGGCAGGGGACCGAAGAGGGGCCCAAGGAACGCCAGAAAGAGGGCTATCCAGTGGAGGGTGGCCCAGTTCATGGTGGGAATGTTACCACCAAATGGTTAAAAAGGGATGGCGCAAGGCTTAAAAAGGAAAAGCACCTCCTACCCCCATGGCGGCGCCAAGCAGAGAGAGAGAGAGAACGTAAATAAATTTTCAGCCCAGAAAAAGGGTGTTTCGCCCATTGTGGCGACGCTGTTGATCATTGGCATCATTGTGGTGGCAGGGGTTTTCCTTTACTTCATGACGGTTAACCTAATGCAGGAAAATCAGCCTGAGGAGGCGGAGTTTGCCGTGCTTGCTGTCAGCGCGGGTCTTGATAGCGCCTCCCCAGGTATGAGGGACTTCTGGGGCCACCACTATTGGGAGGTTTCGGAGGGCAACTACCAAGATTATATTCAAAAATGTGTGGAGGCCTACGGCCATCCCGTCACCCTCGCCTTAGAGGAGGAGAACAATAAAATTTACGAGTGGTTCGGCCCAACCGTTTACTGGATAGGGTGCTACCAGGAGGTCAATGGGAGCGAGCCCAGGGGAGGATGGAGGTGGGTAACCGGCGAGCCCCTGGTCTACACCAACTGGGCACCTGGCCAGCCCGACGACTATCACAGCGCCCAGGATGTCTGTGCCTCTGGCGATGGATGGGAGGCCAACTGGGATGACGCCACAGCCACTGTTACCTTTATAAAGGGAGTGTGTGAGAGGCTGGCCCTCTCCTTTACCATTACGAACCAGTCCTCCAAGCCTGTGGTGGTGAAGAAGCTCACCGTGAGGGTGGACAAGCTTGTGAACGGTGTCCCCAGGAGCCTCTACAAGGGGACACTGGGCGACAGCGTCACCATCTCCGTGGCTGACCCCGTTTCCTTTACTTACGAGCTGCCCCGCTTCGTGTGCGACAGGGAAACATTAAATCCAGGGGATACAACGACGTGCCACGTGGTTGCCCTCCCCTCAGAGCCCTTTGGACTTACCTTCAGGGTCTGTGTGGGCGAGGGGGCGCCCATCTACTGCGACACCACCCGCTAAAGGCTCACAATGGCCTTCCACACAGCCCTTATCAGCAGCCCCCACACGAAGGTGAACCCCACGAGATAAAAAAGATCCTCGAGGTCCCCGCTCACCCAGAACTTCCACTTCCATTCCTCGCTCCAAAAAATAACATAAAGGTAGGAAGCAATGAGCAGGACCAAGACAATAAAAAGCACAACCGCCTTAGCCACCCTCACCCTCTTCCACCCTCACGTGCTTCTGCTGGTGATACATCTCCACGAGCTCCTCCACTGTGGTGGCGTCCTCGGGGCCCTTGTCCTCCCTTATGAAGGAGACTGCCCTGGGGAACCTTAGGGCAAGCCCCCTTTCGCCGTCCCAGGCGGCGGTGTGGTTGGGAGACCTCGTGATCTCATCTGCAAGCACCGTTATCACGTACTTTGGCTCCACCCAGACGTCCGCCTCGATCTTGGCCACCACCCTGGGGTGTTTGTGGGGGATGGCGATGCCGTCGAGGATCTCCTTCAGCTGGACGAACTGCTCCTCCGTGAACCCCGAGCCCACCTTCGCCACCGTCCTGAAGACGTCCTCCTTGGGGTCGTACACGGCGGCAAGGACGCCCCCAATGCCCAGCTGCGCCCTCTTTCCCCTCCCCTTATAATATCCCACTATTACCACGTCCACCGTGTCACTGAGCTGGCTCTTCATCACCCTCTTATATTTTATCCACGCCCACTTCCTCGCCCCTGCAATGTAGGGGGACTCCGTGTCCTTGGCAATAATACCCTCGAGCCCCCTCTCCACACAGCTCTCAAAGAACGCCTCAAGCTCCTTTACGGAGCCCACGGCAACCCTCTCCGCCGGGACTATCGTCTCCCCAGGCCTTATCACCCTCTCAAGGATCTCCCTCCTCTCCTTATACGGCCTCTGGGTGAGGTCCTCGCCGTTGAGGAATATGATGTCGAAGGCAAAGAGCTTCAGCGGATACTCCTCGGCCGCCTTCTCTATCCCGTATTTTCTTTTCCTCTGTATGGTCACCTGGAATGGGTAAAATTCCCCCGTTTCTTCGTTGTAGGCGATGGCCTCCCCCTCAAAGATTACCTCCTCCGCGTCTATCTGCTGCAACACGGCGGCAGTTATGTCGGGGAAGAGGCCCGTCATGTTCTCGAGGCGGCGGGAGAAAATAGAAACTTTGTTCCCCTTCTTGTGGATCTGGAGCCTGAACCCGTCGTATTTTGCCTCCGCCACGCAGTGGCCGTCCATCCTCTCTATTATCTCCTCGAGCGTGGAGGCGCGCTGGGCGAGGGCGGGCCTGAGGGGAATGCCCACAATGGGCTTCACGTTCCTTATCCCCTCGAGCCCCTTCTCATACAGGAGCTCCGCCACCTTCCCAAGGTCAGAGATATAATTGTAAGCCCTCTCAAGGTCTTCCCTGTATTTTCTGTCCCCCAGGACCGCCAGGGCAAGGGCCTCGAGCACCGTGGCGTCCCCCACACCCAGGCGCAGGCGCCCTATGGGGATGCGGACGATGTACCTCGCAGAGAGGGGATCTGCATCCTTTAAAATATCCACGAGGAGGCGTATCTTTGTTTCAACAGCTCCAGATCCGCTTACCGTTGCGATGCGGTAGAAGTTGTCGAAGACGCGCTCAAGCGTCAGGGGCTCTGAGAAGAGCGTCATTTGTTTTTTGTGGGAGGCCAGGTGCTCCGCCACGAGGCCCAGATCCCCCTTCTCCTTATAGAGGCCCTCCACCTGGGACCTTTCTACGCCAAAGGCCCTGGCAATGGCCTCTTCTACATATTTTTCTCCCAGCCCTATCTCGATACCCGTGTAGGGGGCGGCTACCCTCCCCTGCAGCAGATAAATAATTTTTGGAACGTCGTCCTTTGCGGCCTCCTTGAAGAGGTGGGAGAGTATGCTCATCATTTCAATGCGCTCGGTGATGTCCTCAAGTTTTTTGAAGGTCTCCGCCACCCTTGCAAACTCCATGCTATTCACTGGGGCGATGTCTTAAAAGGGGTTGTGGCTACAGCAGGTTCAGGACAATTTCTAAGAGGAAGAACAAAACTATCAGGACCTCCAGGATGAGGAAGCGGCCGTCGTTTATGAGCTGGGAGACCATCTGCGCCGTCTCCACCACCGAGGAGAGCTTCTTCGACACCACGCTGTAGCGCTCGCCTATCTCGAAGACGTAGCGGAGCCTTTCGAAGAGCCTCTCGTAGCCCTCCTCCTCCCAGGCGGGGGCAGGCTTCTCGAGGATGAGCAGGTCATTTAAGAGGCTGCCTCTTATTTTTAAGGCCTCGATGAGGGACCTCCTGACCCCCTTGAGGGATAGAATAAAGGGGGAGGAGAGCATGTGGTCGAGGAGGGACTCCATGCGCTCGAGGAGCTCATCTGTTAAGGCCTCCATCCTCCTCAGCGAGGCGGACTGGGCGAGCACGTAGGCCAAGATCTTTTTCCCCGTGGCCCCAAGCCTCCCAAACACGGCATTGTCCGTTATCCAGACGGGGTGCTCGAGCTGTATGGCCCTCCCCTTCCCTTCACCCTCCCTCCACTCGTATTCCTCATAGAAGGGGCCCGCGGGCTCCTCAACAATTCCCTTCAGCCTCTCCAGGAAGGAGCTGGCCACATCTTCCTTATATCCAAAAAATACAACCGTCCCAAAGGCGAAGACGTATGTCTCCATGCCGTGCACGTCAAGGACCACGGGCTCCTCCCAGCGGGCAAAAACCTTCCCCGGGAAGAGGCCCTCAAAGGCCCTCACATCGAACTCCTTCCCCAAGCAGACTGCCACCACCCGCACGCACAAAGTGGGCGCTCCCCACTTAAAAGGATTGGTGCACTTACCCCCGTGTTGGTGGTGGACCTCGAGGGAAGAAAAGTTGTGGAAGTCAGGGAAGATAAGGGGGCTGTGGGCACCGGTGTGGACGTCCTCTGGAACTACGCCTCAAGGGAGCCGGTGTTTATTGGCAGGGGCCCCGAAGGGGGAACGGGCTCCCACAGGGCAGTGGCTGTCTTCTTTTCTCCGTTAACGGGCGGTCCCTTCGTCTCCTCCGCCGGTGGCGTGGGCCTGTGGATAAAAAATAATGTGGCACTGCTGGGGAGATCTGAGAGGCCTGTTGTGATCCGCGTGTCCGATGGAGTGGAAATAATAGAGGTAGACGGGATTCCTGGGGGTGTTGGGGAGGCCACGAGGGTTATCGAGGAAGAGGTTGGTTGTGATGGGTGCAGGGTCCTCGTGGCGGGAAGGGGAGGCAGGAATACAAATTTTGGGGCCGTGGTGAGCCTGTTCAATGGCGTGCCGGACTTCTTTGGGAGGGGCGGCCTTGGGAGTGTGCTGTGGAGGAAGAACGTGGTGGGCCTCGTCTTTGAAAATAAGTATGTGGTGGAGGCCCCACCACCAGAGAGCGTTGAGGCCACTAAGAAATACAGGGAAAGGGGGACGCTCCTCGGCAATGTTGATAAAATTTTAAAGTGGATACCCTTTGACAACTGGCGCTCGGTCTTCCTCTCTGGGAGGGAGAGGGAGGAGAGGCTCCTTGAGGTGGAGTGGAAAAAGTTGGAGGGGATGGCGAGCAGGACGTGTGGCGAGGGCTGTCCCGCACTATGCAAAAAGATATATAAGGGAGTGAAGGTGGACTACGAGCCCTTTGTTTCGCTCGTCCTCCAGACAGGTATTTTTAGCATCCGCGAGGGCCTTGAGCTGATACACCTCGCTGAAGAGGAGGGCGTGGATGCCATAGAGTTTGGGAATGCCATTGCCGCCGTCCTTGAAGGGGAGAACAGGCTCGGCGATGCCGAGAGGGCCATGGAGGTGGCCCACGAGATCTTAAAGGGCGCCTCTCCCTTCAGCAAGGGGGTCTTCCTTGGCTCCCAGGTCACGGGCTACCCCGCTGTTTACATTAGAACGAGGAGCGGGGGAATAGCGCCACCCCAATATATTAATCCGGGCTTCTTTGCTCCCCTGCCCCTTGTGGGGAAGTTCATGACGTTCTACGGCTTTGAGGCCCTCGATGGTAAAGAGTGGGGCCGTAGGGCAGGTGAGAGGTTTCTCAGGGAGCTCTCCATGGAGGATCTCGGCATCTGCAGGTTTCACAGGAAGTGGAGGGAGCCCCTCGTTGACCTCAGCGACACCATCGTCAAGATCAAGCTCCTGAATATTTTAAGAAGGTCTTACGTTATGCCCCCGGAGGGTAGGGCCCGAGACGTTATTAGAAGTTATTATAGGGAGTGGGGAAGGGAGGTGGAACCCTTCGACTGGTATTTTTCAGCCAAGGAGGGGGTGGACGAGGTCCTCCCCACCCTCACCTTTTAAAGGATGTCCCACCAGTTAACGATGTGTACGTGCCCGAGCGCTACATCCTCACCCTTTCCCTCGACCCGAAGAAAGATTATTTTGAGGGGGAAGTTAGGATAATAGGCAACGGAAAAATAGAGCTTGATGCAGACGGCCTCGAGATCCTTTATGTGAACCACCCCTATACCTACGACGGCAAGAGGCTTGTGGCGGAGGGGGAAGACTACGTTAAAATAAAATTCAGGGGCAGGTACAGGGAAGACCTCCTGGGCCCCTACAAGACGAAGGACGCCGTGGTCACCCAGTTTGAGGAAAATTATGCCAGGCGGATGTTTCCCTGTGTGGACAGGCCAGATATGAAGGCCGTTTTTGAGGTTACCATTAGAGCCCCAAAGGGATATGAAGTAATTTTTAATACCCTTCCAGAGAGCATAAAATATGAAGGGGGCGAGCAGGTCGTAAAGTTCAAGCCCACTCCCCCCATGCCCACCTACCTCCTCTTCTTTGGGGTTGGAAAGTTCAAGAAGATGGAGAGCGGCAGGCTGAGGGTGTTTACGTTAGTGGACCCGAGCTCTGCCGCCAGGGCCCTCCACTTCGCCTCCGAAACGCTCAGGAACATGGAGCAGTGGACGGGCATAGCCTACCCCCTGGAGAAGCTCGACCTTATAGCCGTGCCAGATTTTGTCTTTGGCGCCATGGAGAACTGGGGCGCCATGCTCTTCAGGGAGAGCGCCCTTCTCCTCGAAGAAAAGTCCCCTACAAGGATGGTCTTCAGGGTTGGGGAGGTGGTGGCCCACGAGACCGTCCACCAGTGGTTTGGCAACCTCGTTTCCCCAAAGAGCTGGAAAGACATCTGGCTCAACGAGAGCTTCGCCACATATATTTCCCACATCGCCCTGGACTCCATAGACCTTGAGCGGCTCTTTCCCCTTACCATCTCGGAGGCCCTCACGAGGGACTCCCTTCCCTCCACGGTTCCCATTGAGCTTGAGGGTGAAAGCGAAGAAGTAATAAATGCTAACACATCGCCCATTATTTACTCAAAGGGTGCCTCCGTTCTTAAAATGTTGCATGACCACCTCGGCCCCACCTTCTGGGAAGCCGTGGCCCACTACCTCAAGGCGTTCGCCTACTCCAACGCCTCCACCCAGGACTTCTGGAACATCTTTAAAAAGTTCTGGGAAGGGACGGAGTGGTTCGTAGATATGTGGATAAGGAGGAAGGGCCACCCGATTGTTATTATAGAAAACGGAGAGGCCCACCTGGAAACCTTCAGCTTCTTCGGCTCGCGCGAGGGGACATGGAAAATACCCTCCTATACCAACGGCCCCCAAATAATTGAAGAGGGGACATCCCTTGAGGCCCCACCGAGGCCAGGGCCCTTCAGGGTCTTCTACCGCCACTTACCGTCTATTCCTCCTGCGGAGCGCTGGAAGATCATCGAAGACTACTTTGCCTTTGTAATAGAGGGGAGGGTGAGCCTTGATGAATACTTCAGGCTTGCCGAGAAGCTCTACACCCCAGACCTTGCCTACGTCGCCGTCCTGGCGAGGCAGGGCATCCTCCTCAAGAGGCTCAAGGGGGCGAGCCCCGAAGAAAAGGTTTTCAGGCCTGGGGAGGGAGAGGGGCTCGTGAAAAGCATTATCATGAGGCGTCTCATTGAGCTGGGCAACAAGAGGGCCATAAGCGAAGGCCTTGAGATGTATGAGGAGCCCGCCGATGGTGATGAGTGGGAGGTGGGCCTCTGGGCCCACTTCAGGGAAGGGGGAGACTATAGAAAAGAACTGGAGGGGGCCCACCACGAGGGCATTGAGAGGATCGTCCTTGAGGCAGCAGCCGCCACCACCCCAGACCCCATGGCCTTCCTCGACTTCGTCCTTACGGAGATCCCCAAGGCCAAAAGGATCTATCCCCTTGCAGCCCTTGTAAATAACACCTCCTTTGAACCTGCAAAGGCCATTAAAGAATATGGCCAGCGCCTCATAGGAGAGGTGCTCAAGCACCACCTAAGATACGTTGTAATCCACTGGTTTCCCACCTCCAGGCTTTCGAGGGATGAGATGGCGGCCTTCTTTGAGGAGTGGGGCGACAGTGTGGTTAGGGATTATGTGCTGGAGCTTACGGAGGCCTACAGACGTTTTTAAAATTGACGTCTCATATGTAATGGGCCCCGGTGGCTCAGCCAGGCAGAGCGCCCGCCTCGTAAGCGGGAGGTCGCGGGTTCAAATCCCGCCCGGGGCTTACATTTAAAAAGGTTTCTTAACGCTGTTAACGCCCATGGCCAGGGTCGTTATAGTGGGTGGTGGTGTAGGAGGTCTTGAGGCCTACCATCTCCTCAAGCGCAGAGCTTCTGTGACAGTTATCACGAACAACAGTTTTTATATAAGCGGACCCTCCAGGCCCCTTATTCTTTCCAACGAGCAGGACCTTGGGAGAATAGTGAGAGGATATACAGCGCTTGGGGACGACGTCGTGGTGGCGCGTAACGTCAAGGTAAATTTGGATGAAAGGGTTGTTGTTGCGGACGGTAGGTCCTTTGAGTACGACTATCTAATAATTTCGACTGGCATGAAACCCTTGGAGAATAAATTTACAAACCACCGCTACTTCAACGTCTATGACGTGGGCCGCCTCTTTGACCTCAAACATATCCTCTGGACCATTAAGGAGGGCACTGTGGTGGTTTCTGCCCCGAGGCAGCCCTATAGGTGCGCGCCAGCCCCTGCGGAGACGGCCCTCACCATAGACATGATTTTGAGGCACAGGGGAGTGAGGAAGAGGGTGGAAATTATTTATGTGGATGCCAACAAGAAGATCCAGCCCCCCGTCATCCATGACGTCTGGAAGGAGCGGTTTGAGGCCGCTGGTATCGAAATGTATATTGGTGTTGGAGTTTCTGATGTTTTGGTGGGGGCTGTTGAGCTAAATGATGGAGAAAAAATAAAGGCAGACGTGCCCGTAATCCTTCCTGAGAACGTGGGCACAAGCCCCCTTGGCGAGGGCTTCCTCGAGGTTAGGTCGCCCCACGACCTCCGCCTCGTGGGCTACGACGACGTCTTCGCCGTGGGCGACGTGGCAAAGCTCCCCTTCCCCAAGAACTCCGAGATAGCCTCCATTTCCGCAAGGATAGCGGCGAAGCAAATCTTAGAGGAGGATCCTGCCGGTGAAGTTTATAGGTTTGTGGGCTGGGCCTATGCCGGCAACCTGGAGGGGGAGTTATGCACAAAAAGTATTAAGTTCGAGCTAGAGTTTACTCAGGAAGGCCCAAAGGGGGCCAAGGATCCCCAGCCAAAATGTGAGCACACGAGGGCCAAGGACGTCTGGGAGCAGGCTGTCCTGAGGAAGCTCTTCGGCTATTGATACTGCTTAAAAGCTAACGGCCCCCTTCTCTCAGGGGGCCCGTAGCTCAGCGGTAGAGCGCCCGCCTCGCACGCGGGAGGCCCCGGGTTCGAATCCCGGCGGGTCCATCCATTTTCTCCGTTTTCCTCTATTTCTGCTCTGTTTATCGTGCCAACCAACTCCTTCCCAAGATAGTCCTTCAACAAGAACGTTTGGAGCACAGATAACGAGATACCTCCGCGCCCTACCACCTTTACGTTATTTTTACGACATTAGACATCGTGGACAGGAACAATGATTTAAAAATTCTTGTGATGTATTGTCTCGTCGGAGGTGGTTACGTGTCCATCGTCCGCTTCATTGATGTGTTAGAAGAGCTTTTAGAAGCACAGAAAAAGGTTGTTTCAGAGTTAAAAGAGCTTCAAGAAACCTCTCCAGAGGAGTATGAAAAATTTGTTCGGTTCAGCATTGATCCTGCAGCAGCCATCGAGCTGGCCATGGAGCTAAACGAGAAGGATCCAACTATAGCGAACTACTTTCTTAGGTTAATAAGGACGTTGGGTGAGCTCCAAACGCTACTCTCACGCCTTTACTTTACAAGTGTCGAAGAAAAAGAGAGAGCTGTTAATATAATAAAAGAGCTAAAAGATGAACTGAAGAAACTAAAGGAGTTAATAAAGAAAAGGGAGGGGTGAGAAAGTGCTGGGAGTTAAAATTTACGGGGGTCCCCTACAAGGCTTTGATCTGGTTAGGCCTTTAGTTCCCCAAGAACAGTATAGGGTGTTGGCAGAAACGGTGGAGAAAATTTTAGACAGCATAAAGAAACCTCTTTACGCCTCAGATATCCACAGAGCCCTAAAACAAATAGGCATCGAAATTCCGTATACAGAGCTAATTACACTGCTCGAAATAATGGCCAAAGACAAGCGTATAAAGGTGCTTGAATAATGAACCGGCCCCTTGCCCCACAATTTATCATCGGCTCGAGGATAAGGGGCTATGCGCGATGGATCCCAGAGGAGCCAGCTGGAATAGAGGAAGAAGGGGGCAAAAAATATGAAATACATGTTATTACTGGAAATCCGCAGGCAACAATTGAGAAGGAATGCGAAATCGGGAGAAGAACTAACGTAGAAGATTTAAAGTGGTTTAAGTGGCTCGTATCCAAGGGGTTGAAGCCTGTGTGGAAAAGGGATAGTAAGTTATATGGCGACAAAAGCAGAAATAGCAAAATAATCTTGGTTTACGTTGACAAGCTACACAACAGAAAAAAGATACGATATACGGGAGGTCACCACGGCTTCACCGCAACTTATCAGCAGCGTAACGAACCGTTTTGGGCAGTAATTGCCTATGCAGAAAGGCCCCTTGAAAGGACATTTAAGATAGTAAGAGAGCGGAAGTTTGGGAAATAAGCATCTCCATACAAAAATATTACGCTTTGTTGTCACCCCTTCCCGACAGTGTAGAAGCCAAGCATATATTTCCTATCCCGTGTGGTGATGGTGTGCTCCGTTAGGAACCTCACCCTATGCATTAAATTTGTCATCTCGTCGTAGGTGTAGCGGCGGGAGAAGGCCACCAGTATCTCCTCCCCCTTCCGGAGGGGCACCCGATAGCTCCCCACCCCAAGGAGGACGTCTCTTTCAATAACAATATAATTTTCAAAGCGGTGCTCTGTATCATTCCAACGGGTCTTGAACGTAAAGGGAATGTTTAGGAGCGTAGGGATGTAGGTTGTCAAAGTCTTGGCTGTTTGGGAGGTATAGAAGCTTAATTCTTCTTCTACCTCACTCGAAGAAAAGTTACGGGCAATGACTGTGCTCATGGCCAGCACATCCCACCCAAGCATGTGCCTACGGATCCTGTCCATTACCATGAGGGGCCAGTCAAAATTCACTATGGTGCTTCCGAGGAAGAGGAAGAGGGTGGGCTCGTTCCAGCTTGTTGGAAGGGGCATGACGTTGTTCTCCAAGTCCACCACAATGCCGTGGGCTTCCACGCCGTAGCGCCCCTCCACGTTTTCCCTGGCCAGCTGAATCATTTCCTTAGAGATGTCCACCGCCACGTAGTCAAAGGAGATCCCCTCTTTTTCCAGGATGTCCATGGCAAGGAAGGCTGGCTCGCCCGTTCCGCATCCAATATCCACCACGTGGACGAAATCCCTCCCGTCAAGCTCGTACGCGAGGATATTCTCCCCCAGCCTCCACACCTCTATTTCCCTGGCATTTATGCCCCCTGTCTCCTTTCTTTCCTCAGCAAGGTGGGCCCAGTGCTCTGCTCCCCTTCCGAGGTATTCAAACTTTAAGGGGATATCCCGGAGTGTAGAAAGGGAGACGAGCAATTCCCTTATTTGGACGCTATCAAGAATTTTAAAAAGCTCCTCCTGGGGTTTGACATGCTCCATATTTTGATCGGTGGCAATGCTGTTAA
>CAYZKO010000001.1:0-23015 GCA_964479315.1 uncultured archaeon | reverse complement strand
GAAAGTACAACGAAATAAAATGGAAGATCCTTGAGGGCAAGCCCCTCGGAAATATCTCAGAAGAAGATTTTGTAAACGGGCTTGCCCTGGCCCTTGCCCACGCCTCAAAGTTCAACATCCCTCCACAGAAGTTTGCAGAATCGCTCGCCAAAACAGCCAAGGCCCGGGGCATGAAAAGGATGATAGACATCGATGGCGCGGTGCTGGAGGCCGGAAAGCTCCTTAGAGATAAGATGGTCAAATATACAAAGGGTCAGATTGCCGCCTTCCTCCCAGCCGCCTACCTCATGTTGTCTAAAACTTTTCGACCGGAGGTCAGGGCCGGAATGGCCTTAGGCCTCTATACTGCCTTCATGCTGCTGAGGATGAAGGAGGCAGAAGTATCGAAGGCTTGTGATTATATTCACGACGTGAGGGAATCGTTAAAGGAGTTCTATAACCGTTAGACCTCCATAAGTTTTTTGACGAACTGAAGGGATTTTCTGTGGGCATCGGGGGACAGCTCCGGCAGTGGTAAATCGGGCTCCACAACCTTCACAACGTCCAGATAAGATAAGAGCGCCTCTGCCACGAGAGGGGATATCCAGCCCATGCTAACATATCCCTTTATAATTTTCTCGGCCCCCTCCTTCCCTGCCTCCTCCGCAAGGAACTCCACCCACTCCATGAGGATCTCCTGGCCCTCAGGGGTCGTGGGAGGGCTCTCTACGAGGTAGGCCCTCTTCTTTTTTATTTCTATCTTCGGGGGGTGCATCTCGCCTTTTATGGCCACGGGCACACAATTTGTATGGGCCCCATGCCTTTAAGGGGCTTGCAGAACCAACAAGGAGTGGTAACAAGCCCCCACACACCCTTTAAACGTTTAGATGCTGGGAAGGGTGTGAAACACGTCGTGTGGTTCTCGGAGGTGGGCAAGGAGGATGTCCCCCTCGTTGGGGGTAAGGGAGCAAATTTGGGAGAGATGACAAAGGCCGGCTTCCCAATCCCCCCAGGCTTTATCGTAACCTCCCACGCCTTCTTCGACTTCATAAAATTTAATAAGCTTGGGGAAGATATCTATCCGCTCCTCGACAACCTTGACGTTGAGGACACCGCAAAGCTCCAGCAGACGGCAGACCTCATCCAGAAGAAAATATTAGAGGGGAGGATACCGCCCGAGGTGGCCCATGCCATTCGGGGGGCCTACAGGGAGCTCTCAAGGAGGTCCACCCACGGAAAGAAGGACGTGTGGGTAGCCGTAAGGTCCTCTGCCACAGCTGAGGACCTGCCGAATGCCTCCTTCGCAGGCCAGCAGGCCACATTCCTCTTCGTCCGCGGTGAAGAGGACCTCCTCCTTCATGTAAAAAAGTGCTGGGCCTCCCTCTTCACTGCAAGGGCCATATATTACAGAACGAAGCAGGGCTTTGACCACAGGAAGGTGGGCATAGCCGTGGTGGTCCAGAAGATGATTAACTCAGAGGTCTCGGGCGTCATGTTTACGGCCCACCCCGTGGACGGCTCCCCAAAAATTATAATCGAGGCGGCCTACGGCCTTGGGGAGGCTGTGGTCTCCGGGGCCGTTACGCCGGACGAGTACGTTGTTGACAAGGAGAGCCTGGCCATCCTCGACAAGAAGATTTCTGAGCAGACGAAGATGGTGGTGATGGGAGAAGGGGGAGGAACGAAGGAGGTTCCCGTCCCCCTGGAGAAGAGGAAGGAGCAGAAGCTCCCGGACAAGTTTATAATAAAGCTTGCGGAGATAGGAAGGAAAATAGAGGAGCACTACGGCCACCCCCAGGACATTGAGTGGGCTGTGGAGGCAGGAAATATTTATATAGTCCAGTCGAGGGCCATAACGACCATAAAGAAGGAAGCAAAAAAGGAGGAGGCAAAGGCTGAGGGGGAGGTCGTCCTCAAGGGGCTCCCCGCCTCCCCAGGCATTGCAACGGGCCCCGTAAAGATAGTCCTCGACCTTAAGGACCTCCCAAAGGTGAGGGAGGGCGACGTGCTCGTCACCACCATGACGTCGCCGGACATGGTGCCCGCCATGGAGAAGGCGGCGGCCATCATCACCGATGAGGGAGGAATGACGTGCCACGCCGCCATCGTCTCAAGGGAGCTCGGCATTCCGGCTGTTGTGGGCACGGGCAACGCAACAAAAGTTTTGAAGGATGGGGAGATTGTTACTGTTGACGCCTACAGGGGGGTTATATACAAGGGCCGGGTGGAGAGTGAAGAGATAAAGGAAAAGAAGCAGGTGGAAGTTATAAGGAGCGTCGTCTATCCCACCGCCACGCTCGTCAAAGTAAATGTGGCCCTTCCTGAGGCAGCTGAGAGGGCCGCCAGGACAGGGGCCGACGGTGTGGGCCTCCTGAGGGCGGAGCACATGATAACGGCCGCGGGCAGGCACCCCGCATGGTTCCTGAAGAACGATAGGCTCGAGGAGCTCACAGAGGCTGTGAAGAGGGGTATAAAAATAGTTGCTGAGAAGTTCTATCCAAAGCCCGTGTGGTATAGGACGTTCGATGCCAGAACGGACGAGTTCAGGCACCTGCTAGGCGGTGAGGAGGAGCCCAAGGAGGACAACCCCATGTTGGGCTGGCACGGCATAAGGAGGTCCCTTGACCAGCCCGAGCTCATCATGGCTGAATTTGAGGCCATAAAGGAGCTCCACCGCGAGGGGTTTGACAACATCGGCGTCATGATACCCTTCACAGTGTCTGCGGAAGAATATATAAGGGCCAAGGAGCTGGCAAGGAGGGTGGGGCTCGTTCCCCACAAGATGGTGGCCTTTGGGATAATGGTGGAGACGCCCGCCGCAGCCCTCACCATCGAGGACTACATCCGTGCAGGCATAGACTTCCTCTCCTTCGGAACCAATGATCTAACCCAGCTCACCCTCGGCGTTGACAGGAACAACGCCCACGTACAAAAATTGTTCAACGAGGAGCACCCCGCCGTCCTGAAGCTCATTGAGCATGTGATATCTGTGGCCAAGGAGCACGGCGTGGAGACCTCCATCTGTGGACAGGCGGGCTCGAGGCCCTCCATGGTGAGAAAACTTGTGAGGATGGGGATAGACAGCGTCTCCGCCAACATCGACGCCGTCAAGACCATAAGAGAAGTGGTCTATAGGGAGGAGAGGCGCATGCTCCTCGAGGCAGCCAGGAAGCTCGAGAAGAGCTTAGGATAGACACGCTTAAAATTCTACAGGAACCAGGGGGGCACGTAGTATATTCCCCTCTTCTCCTCGAAGGGGCCAGGCCTTACCACAATGGCATGGGGGCTCTTCAGCTTGTCCTTGAGGGCATAGAGGGCCCTGCTTGCCCTGTCCCCCATCTTTGCCTCAACGGGTATGCCGTTTACGACAAAGTCAACTTCACCTGTGGCCCTGTAGTAGAAGGGCCTTCCGTGGTCGAGCAGGTGCCTTGCCACAAAATTTTCTAACAGCTTGCTATTATCCTGCCTCACGGCAAAGGGCATAAAGCCCATACCAACGAGGTTCATGAGCCCATTGTCATAGAAGTAAATTTTTACAGCCTTCTTGACGTGGCTGTAGGTGGGGAGGGGCTGCACCTCAAAGACGATGTAGCTCCTCTCGAGGATGGAGAGATAAGTTTCGAGGGTCTTGTGGCTGATGCCTGCAAACTCCTGGGCTGTGGACTTCACGAAGGGGGTTGTGAGCACCGCCGCCACATGGGTTATCAACCTCATAAATTTTGTATACTCCCTTATGCCAAGGAAGCCCACGACATCCCTGTCTATGTAGGACGCAAGAATATTTTTCAAGATTTCCTCCCTCTCGCGGCTGAGCACCGCCTCGGGATATCCACCAAAAATAACATACTCCTCCCAGAGCTCCTGGAGGCGGGAGCTGTAAGAGATGTCAGGCTCTACTACCCTGCCAGATAACAACAGCTTCACCGCTTCCCTCGCCTCCCTATAGACCTTAAAAACTTTTTTATCCTTCCATAAAACGAATTCACTGAAGGAGAGGGGCAGGAGCTCCACCCTTGCGGCCCTACCCACGAGCTCCCCACTCACCTTTATTTTTATATCGAAGGAACCGCTGCCGCTGGCCACAAACCTCCTCCCCTCCACATCGTAAAGATATTTCAGCCTCCTTCCAATATCTTTAACATACTGCGCCTCGTCTATGAGCAGGATCCCCCCATGGAGCCTTGCAAAACTTTTTATGTCATGGAGCTCCCTTAAGATCCCAGGGTCCTCGAGGGTGAGGTACTCCCAGCCGTGTTTTTCTGAGAGGTGTTTGAGGAGCGTGGTCTTCCCCGCCTGCCTCGGCCCCACCAGGACAACCGCCTTTCCCCTCTCAAGCCATGCCTCGACTACCGGCTCCGCCAGCCTGGGCAGATATTCAACCATGGTTAAGTAATAGCCAAGGTTGTTCTTAAACCATGGTGCTCACTTGATGACCTCAATGTCCTCCTCCCTGAGGACATCCACCACCATCTTCCTTTTCTCCGCGGGCAACGAGGAGAACAGGGCCACCTCTGGCCTCGGCCTCGTCTTTTCTATCATCTGGAGGACCATGGCCCTATTAAGAAAATCCGCAGCGTACTTTGGGGCCATGTGGCCAAAGGCATAGCCCTTCAGGGCATACCTTGTAAAGTCTGGGGCGTAGTGGCCGCCCCCAAAGCCGATGGCAGGCGTGCCCTCCGAAGGTTTCACCGCCGAGAGCACAGCCCTTGTGACTACCTCAAGGGCCTCCTCGTCGTTCTACTCCTCCTCCGTGCTCCCCACCTCCACGAAGAGCAGCGGGGCAGAAATCGTGGGCCCGTGGTGGGTCACCTCGTAGGAGACGGCATAATCCAGGCCCCTCCTCTCTTTTTCTTCCATTAGTGTAAGGAGGGCGCTCCTCATATGGAGCGCTGGGGCCACCGAGAGTGTCCTCCCCCTTCCGCCAAGGAGGGCGTCGCCGAAGTTTCCCGTCGGATGGACCGTCAGGCTTCTTTTCCCGCTTTCTGAGGTGTGCACGGATGGAAAAATGTAAAGGTCGCTGGGGTAGGCCTCCGCTATCCACTCCGCATGTATGTGGGGAGATTCTATGATGATCATGTCGAAGCCGTCGCCCTCGTAAACAGGATAATTGCCAAAGGCCTTGTCGGTCTCCTTCACTTTATTTAAGAGGAGCTCCGCCACGTTCCTTGCCACCACGTCCCTCTTGGAGATGACGACGGTGGGCATCTTATCCCGTCAGCACACGTCGCTTTCTTCACCCATCCGTTGGGGCAAGGCATCATCATTCGTCCACGGGATAGACGACTATGCCCCTTTCCCCCGTTATCTCCATGGGGTGGATATAGGGGGAATGTTTCGTCCCCCTCATCTTCCTTATGTGGAGCGTTCTGAGCGTGGGCCCTCCGCCGGGCATGAAGGAGAGCACTATGACACCATCGGTCACGTATTCCTCAACCCCATATTTTGAGAACGTGTTGCTCCCCTCAGGGATCTCTGTGGTTATCAGGGCTGTCAGGCCAGATTTTGCAAGGGCATAGGTGAGCTTGAGCACCGCCTTTCTAATGTCTGCCTCGCTCTCATACCTCAGGGCCAGGGCGGGGAGGGAGTCCACCGCCACGCGCTTTGCCCCCATCTCCTTGGCGGAGCGGATAATTTCTACGAGCAGCCTGTCGAGGTCGAAACCGCTCATGGGCATGGAATAAACTTCGTCGGAGGGGAGGCCCACCTTTGCCACCGTGGCGTCTATGATCCTTACCATGTCCTTCTCCTCCTCCCTCTTGAAGTCCCAGCCGAACTGAATCATGTCCTCCCTTATAAGCTGGGGCCTTTCGTCAAGGGTGACGAGGATGCCTGGCTCGTCGTACTCCACGGCGCCCTTGTATATGAACTGGCTACAAAAAATTGTTTTGCCGGTGCCCGTGGCCCCGGCCACAAGCACAGTCCTCCTCCTTGGAAATCCCCCCTCCAGGAGCTCATCGAGACCCTCTATGCCTGTGGGGACCCTTTCCATGTTTAACACTGCCCCCACCCCTTAATAATCGTTTCGGAGGTATACGTTGGCGTGCGCCGGCGCCCCTTCAGGGAGAAGCGGCTTGTGGAGGCGGAGGAGGGGGAGCCCGTGGCGGTGACGGGCATCGTGGTGGACTACAACCCCTCCCTTGGGGAAGGAAAAATTGATGACGGTAGCTCCGTTGTGACCTTCGCCCTGGAGAGCCTGCTGTTTGCTGAGGAGATAGACGTGGGGAGGTTTGTGAGGTTGCTGGGAAGGATTTATTACATGAGGGAGGGGAGGTTGTTGAGGGTGGAAATCGCACAGCGTTTAAACGTTTCCCCTTCACTTTATAGGAAAGTGCGGGAGGTTGAGGGAGGTTGATCCCATGAGGGCGGTGTTCGAGGGGGCAGATATATTCAAAAAATCCATGAAGGCCATAGGCAAGCTTATTGATGAGGGGGTTTTTGTCTTTGATGGTGAGGGCCTCAAGCTCAGGGCAACTGACCCATCAAAAATAGCTATGGTAGATTTTTTCCTCCCCCGCCATGCCTTCAGGGAGTACGACGTTTCTGAGGAGGTTAAGGTGGGCCTCAATATTGACGACGTGCTCAACGCCCTGAAGCGGGCCAAGGCCACAGAGGAGGTCCACCTCTCCCTATCGGAGGACGGCAGCCGTTTTACAATAGAGCTTGTGGGTAAGGCCAGGAGGAGGTTCGTCCTGCCGGTCCTGGACATTGCGGGCACAGAGCTTCCAACCCCAAAATTAACGTTCACGGCAACCGCCAAGATACTGGCTGAGGTGGTGGAGAACGCCTTCAAGGACGCCGATGCCTTTGCCTCTCATGTGACGTTTGACATGACGGAGGAGAGTTTCGTCATAAAGGCCTCTGGAGCAAAGGGGGAATACGTTCTTGAGCTCAAAAAAGGCGTCCACGATGCCCTCCTCGATCTAACCGTCTCTGAGCCTGCAAGGGCCTCCTATCCCCTCGACTACCTCCAGGACATGGTCTCCGAGGTCTCAAAGACCTCCTCCATAACCCTTGCCATAAAGACAGACGCCCCCCTCAAGCTATCCTACAGCTTTGGGGATGCAAGCTTCGTCTACTACCTCGCCCCGAGGATTGAGTAAGATGGAGGCTCTTAGGGTTTCTCCCCGCTCCCCCCGAGCCCTGAAGGGCACAGTGGACGTGCTGGCGAGCTTCCTCAACGAGGGGGTATTTAATTTCACGCAGAAGGGGGTGTGGCTGGAGGCCTTTGATGCGACGCGCATTGTCCACGTATCCCTCGACATGCCAAGGGGCTTCTTCTCGGTATATGAACTCGAAGCCCCGGAGGTAAAACTTTCCCTCTCCATATATGACCTCCACAGGGCCCTCTCCCTCCTCTCCCCCGACGACAGCCTCGCCCTCTCCCTTGAGGGCACCAACCTGTGGATACGCATGGAGGGGGAGGTTACGAAGGAATTTGCCCTCCCAGTTCTTAACACCTCCGAGCCCCTCAAACCGGTTGCATATCCTACTTTCACCGCAAGGGTTGTCCTCCCCATATCCAAGCTCAAACAGGGCCTAAGGGGAGCCTCCATAATTTCAAGGAACATCCTCCTTAGGGCTGAGGGTAAGAAATTTTATATCGAGGCCAGGGAGGCCAACAGCTTTTCAAGGAGCGTGGTGAAGGGGGGAGGGGATGTAAAGGTGGAGGCCCCAACAGTCACCTACGCCCACTACTCCCTCGACTATCTTTTGCCCATCTTGAAGGGGGCGGAGGATGTTGTGACGCTGGAGTTTGTAACCGACGGACCCCTAAAGATATCTTACTCAATAGAGGGGGCAAAGCTTACCTTCCTCCTCGCTCCCTTAATTTTATAAACCGCGCTTTTTGTGAGCGGCCCCGCCGGGATTCGAACCCGGGACCTTCGCCGCCGGAAGGCGACGCGCTCTCCAGGCTGCGCCACGGGGCCTTGCCACAACGCCCTCTATCCATATCTCCTTGGGCACAGCCCTTTTGCCGATTTCTATGCGCTCCCCCTCAATGCCGTAGACGTCCTTTCCCCTCTCCCTTACGGGATCCGCAAGTATGAGGGTCGCTCCCCTCCTTCTATATTTTTCTAAAAGCCTCAGGGCGCTATAATATCTAAAGGGCTCGAGGTGGGCCAGCCAGCTGAGACTGTTTATGGCCACCACCGCCTTCACGCTCTTGTCGTTCTCGTACTTCCTCAGGGCCTCCATCATGTCCATGACTTCCTGCTTTGCCCCCTTCCAGTGCCCCTCCTTGAAGAACCCTCCGTAGATGTCCACGGCAATGGCGTTTTTCATGTATTCCTCGGGGAAGTAATCTTGTTGCCCTGCCCCGAGCACCAAAATTTTATCCTTTTCCCCAATGCCCACCTCCTTGAAAATTTTCCTTAGCATATTTTTTGTCACTTCCTGGTCTTTCCAGAATTTTTTAAATTCCTTATACTGTTCGTGAAAAATCTTAGCCGGGTCGGCCACCTTATAGTGGCCCTTGAAGACTTCCTCTATGATTGGTGAAAATTTGGGCAAGCCAAACCTTTTTAAAGTTTTCTTCAACCTCTCTATCCTCTTTGGGCTGAATTTTTTTGCCCTGAGCTCCTTCTTGAGCTCTTGGGGCTTTATCAAATATTCTTTGAGCTTCCTTTCTAAGATGTCTACGTTGTGGCGCTTTAGATAGTTATTGAGGTCATTGAGGACCTGCCAGCGGAGGACGGGGAAGACGAAGAAGCTTGCAAGAAAATTTATAAGTGCGTCAGGAGCCCGCTTGCCAAGCTTGTGCTTCACGGCGAACTCCACAATTGGTTCGTAAATGTCTGGGTCCTTCTTCATCTCCTCTCTGAGTCTTTTTAGTAGCTTTATGGCCTGGAGGGGCTCGATGCCTTCGGGATAAAAATTTTCAATAGCCAGCTGGTCCGCACGGGGAGGGAGGCCCAGGGCCTCGAGGAGGATGTGGGTAAGGGGCTTCTTGAGGAGGAGTTGGGGATCCACGGGCACCCCCATGTTTTTATAGGTTGCCCTCATGATTTTAAGCATGACCCTTCGGCACCCAAAAGAGAACTTCTCAGAGTGGTACTACGAGGTGGTGAGGAGGGGCTTCTTTGTGGACCAGAGGACGCCCATTAAGGGCTGCGATGTATTTACTCCCTGGGGCTATGCCATATGGGAAAACATACAGGCCTTTGCAGACAAACTCTTCAAGGAAAACGGTGTAAAAAACGTTTACTTCCCCCTCTTCATCCCTAAGAGCCTGTTAGAAAAGGAGGCGGAGCACTTTACGGGCTTTGTGCCTGAAGTAGCCTGGGTAACGCGGGCGGGCGACAGGGAGCTCTCCGAGTGGCTCGCCATTAGGCCCACATCCGAAACAATTATGTATGAGGTTATTAGAAACTGGATCTCGTCCTACAGGGACCTCCCCCTGAAGATAAATCAGTGGTGCAATGTTGTGCGCTGGGAGACAAAGTCCACGAAGCCCTTCCTCCGCTCCCGGGAGTTCCTCTGGCAGGAGGGCCACACCCTCCACGCCACGGCTGAGGAGGCGGAGGAGCAGGTGCGGGAGTCCTTAGAGATGTATAGAAGGGTTATTGAGGGGCTCTGCGCACTCCCCTATATTATTCTCAGGAGAACGGAGAGGGATAAGTTCGCCGGCGCCGAGTACACCCTTGCCCTTGAGGGCTTTGTCCCCGAGGCTGGAAGGGCCCTCCAGCTCGCCACTGTCCATAACCTGGGGCAACGCTTTGCGAAGGCCTTTGACATAAAATTTAAGGACAGGGATGAAAAAATAAAGTATGTCTACCAGACATCCTGGGGGTTCACTACGCGCCTCATAGGGGCTGTGATAGCCGTCCACGGCGACGATAGGGGGGCAGTCCTTCCCCCTGCAATAGCCCCCTACCAGGTGGTCATTGTGCCCATTCCCTATAAGGGGAGGGAGGAGGCGGTGATGGAGGCGGCTAAGAGAATTTTTGAGGGACTTAAAGAAAGGGGGGTTCGGGTTTATCTTGACGACAGGGAGCAATACACCCCCGGCTGGAAGTTCAACGAGTGGGAGATAAGGGGTGTCCCCCTCCGGATAGAGGTGGGCCCCAAGGACGTGGAGAAGGGAGGCTTTACCGTTGTGAGGAGGGATACGGGAGAGAAAATATTTGTTAGGGATGTGGAGGAGATTCCTGCCCTGCTGGAGAAGATGCAGGATGAGATGAGGGAGAGGGCAAGGAAGAAATTTGAGGAGAGCTTTGTGACGGCGGAGAGCCTCGAAGAGGTTAGGAGGGCCCTGGAGGAAAAGAAGTTTGTAAGGACGTTCTGGTGCGGCAGTGAGGAGTGCGAGATGGGCGTCAAGGAGGAGATGGGGGCGGAGATAAGGGGGATGCGCTACGACGTGGAGGAGCATGCCCACGGTAAAAAGTGTTTCTTCTGCGGAAGGGATGCAAAATATGTAGTGTATGTGGCAAAGAGCTGGTAGCTACTCCTCTATCTTTTCTATAAATTTCTTTATCTCAGGGGGTGTGCTCTCAAGCTCTAAAATGAATTCTATATTTTTAGAGGCTGATGGGGTGAGGTTAGAGCTTGAGAGGAAGGTTTTGCCATCGAAGATGTAGATCTTGGCGTGGAGGTTTGGGACAACTTTTACATAGGGCGGCAGCCTTCTGAAGGGGAGGAGGAGAGAGACGAATATGCCAAGAACAAAAATAATTGCTGAAATAATAAATTTTTCAAGCAGAAGGGCGGCGAAGGTGGAAAGAAATATAATTATCGGGTTTGGCAGTTTTTCACTGAAGGACTGGGCCCCATCCTCCCTTGTCACAACAAGCTTCTTCCCCTTAAAGTTTTTTATCATGAGGCTAAAGTCCTTGCCTATCCAGGGACTAACCACCACAATTTCTTTTCTCGCCTCCTTTAGCTTCCTTTCCAAGATCCTCCCCACCCCTCTGCCCACGTAGAGCTTCAAAAAATCACCTTTTCGCCAAAGTCAAACTTCCTTGTCTTTGTCAGAAGATAGTGGACAGTGGATTTTGGGACACCGGTTATTTCTGAAATCTTCCTTATGCTGAGCCCGCTCTTCCTAAGAGAAATTATTTGAACGATGGTGTGGGGGTCCAGGCCGCAGAACCTCCCCCTATGGCTTTCTATTTTTATCTTGTGCCCATACTTCTCCCTTATCCCCCTGGGGAGGCGTTGGAAGGTGGAGGGGGGCATGGTGACCTCCTCAGCCTCCTCCAGGATCTCCTGGAGTACGTGTGCAGGGAGGGGACGGGGTATGTGGACCCTCTTGGCCTTCTTACCCACCACTTTCACCCTCTCACCCATAAAAATATTTCAAGGCCTCCTTCACCGTGGAAACCTCGTGGACCTCAACCCCCAGCTTGTTGCCCTCCTCATAGAGGTCTATTACCTTCCTCTTGTACGTGGTCCTCACGATGTAGACACCGGGAAAAATTTCTCCACCCCTCGTAAGGGGCTCATACATCTCTACATACCTCTGCCCCTTTGGGATAAGGAAGACCTTTATTCCGTTCCTTGCACAGGCCCTCAGCTTCTCAAGGAGCCCTCCAACTTTTCCTACCCTTCCATAGCGGTCCACGGTGCCTGTTATGACAACATCCTGCCTTGGATTCTTCCCTGTAAGGGCCCCGTACACCGCCACCGCCATGGCAGCCCCCGCCGATGGCCCCTCCACCACCTTGCTCGGCGCCTTTATTTCTATGAGCACATCCCTCATGCCCAGGGGGATCCTTGCAAGCCTCTGGGCTATGTAGACGGCGGTCTCTGCGGAGGACTGAGTGTCTATCTCCACCTTGGGCTCCAGGGAGACGTAGACGTCGCCATTGCCCGGCCTCAGGGTGACCCTCAGGTCTGCTAAAATCCCTTCGCCAGTGTATCCCACTGCCACAACCTTCATGGAAACGCTCGTGGCCCTCTGGAGCACCCCGTGCTCGAGGCCCAGGAGATAGCCCGCCACAAAGGCCATTACAAGGGAGGCAAGGAGGAGGAGCACCCTCATGGTGGTAGGTGAGGGGAAAGGTATAAATAGGAGTTTAGGGCTTTAGGGAGGGTGGAGGAGCTTGAGAGGGAGACGGCGAAGCTGCGGGCCCTGACATTCTTACGTAACCTCCTCGAGCGGCTTGAGGCGTACGTGGAAAGGCCTGACTCAGAAAAATTAAAGAAGGTGATAAGGAGGAGGATAGAGGATTTGAAAAAGGGAAACTTTAAATATTTGAGGCTTATGCCAGGTGACAGGATAAAGGCAGGAAACCTTACGGTGTACAACGATTACTTCGGCAGGGTTGTCGTGAGCTACTACCATGATAATAAGCTAAAATGGGAGAGCAGCCGACCCTTTAGAGGAGGAGTCCATGTGATAGCCCAAATAGGAGGTAACGCCGTCTACTTCCCCCTTGATGAAAAAGGAAATCTTAAGGGTATTCGCCCCCTCGGAAAGGGCAAGGACCTCCCGGACTTTGACGTCCTGGGCCTTATCCTTCCCCATAGTGAAGAGGGGCACGTTGCTGTGGTCCACTTTGGCCATGCGGAGCACTCTTATAAAGATCTGGCTGCTTACTACCTCTCCTTGGCAAGGAGGCACCTCCCCCAGGATCAGCTGGAGGAAAAACTAAAAATGGTGACAGAAGGTAATTTTGAGGCCTATGAGGTGGAGCCTGGAACCTCTTTCCACCCCGTTGAGCACATAGAGGAAAAGATAGAAAACAAGGAGGGCGAACTTTATTTGAACAATATACCCTTGGGCGAATACGGTGCGGTGATCGGCAGAAATAAGGAGGGTGCCTTTGTTATACCCATAAGGAAGGGCTGGAACACGTTTGCGGGTGGCGAACCGTTAAAACTCACGGGGGCAGAGTATACAGTATCCAGGGTCCACGGCGTAATTTTGCCCCACCCAGAAAAAGAGAAACATTTTATCTACATCCACCTAGGCAGGAACAAGCCCAAGTTTATGAGACCACGAGGGCGGGCCTGAAAGGTAGTGAGGGCTTTGGGCCCGGGGCGTCCCTCACCTCTATCCTAACGCCCACGAGCTCAGAAAGATAATCCTTTGTCGCTTCTAAAAAGTCTTTCTCCTCCTCCCTTGTGGCAAACACCTCCGGTATCTTTGAGGGGTCCTTTAGCGCCCTGGAGATGAGAGGGGCAACTTCTCCCCTGTATTCTGGGGGAACGGCCTCCATAATTCTTTTCATGTCCCTTGTGGGGAGGAGCTCTCCCACCCTTTTCATCACGGGATACTTCCATTCCTCTGCCACATAGATCTCAACCCTCTCTGGCTTCTCAACCCTTGCTAGCCTGAGCACGTGCCTTATGTCGTCCACGAGCCTGTCCACGTACTCCATGAGCTTTACGTACTTCTCCTCCCATTCCACCTCGGGCCACGGCGCCACGCTCACGAAGGGCTCCTTTCCTATCGTTTCCCACGCCTCCTCGGCGTAGTGAGGCATGAGGGGCTGGATTATTTTTATCCAGGCCTCTATGAACGTGGTAAGCGCCCCCCTGTTGGGGTTGTTCTTCGTCACCCTGAGATATTTCTTTACGACGTCCCACATCCTGTACCACGAGAGGAGCGCCACGTCCCTGAACCTGAGGTCCTCATAAGCCTTATCTACTTCGTCTATTATCTTTCCAACCTCCGAGAGGAACCATCTGTCTATGATGTTTTCCTCCTCCCTCCCACCGCCGTACCACTTCTTTATCCAGTCGAGCCAGCGCGGTAGCTCTTCCCTCATCTCCTCCATGACCCTTGTCTCGATGTTGGCGTCGTCGAGGGTCGTGTTCCCCGCAAGGGCCACCGCAAACCTCACGGGATCCGCACCGTAGTCCCTTACCGCGTCGCCAAGATTAATAAAATTCCCTTTACTCTTGCTCATCTTCTTACCATCCATTGTTACATGACCGGTGGCTGACCAGCGCCTCGGGTGGAGACCGGGGAATATTACAGCGTGGTGGAACACCGTAAACGTCGTGTGGTTCGTGAGGAGGTCCTTCCCCACAAACCTCACGTCCACGGGGTACCAGTAGAGGAACTCCTGCCTCATCTCGTGGAGCATCCGCTCGGGAATGCCTGTCTTCCTTGAGACCTCCGAGGGATCGCCCTTCCCAAGGAACACAAAGTCGAAGAAGCTATCATCTAATTTTTCTATGTCTATGCCCCACCTCTCTGGGTGCTCAAGCCACTTGGCAATGGTGTAGTAGGCCATATAAATTGTGGAGTCAGAGAGGGACTCGATGTACTGGCTCTCGTCCCAGGGGAGGCGCGTCCCGAGGGACGTCCTTACATCCCTCGTGAGCGGCCATTCCTTTAACCAGTCAATGGTGTTCAAGACGGCGGCCTTTGCCTCCGGAGGTGTCCATATCGTTTGTTCTGCTGCTTCCCTGGCCTTTTCCTTCCACCCTGGGTCAGAATATTTCAAAAACCACTGGTTCTTCACGAGCTTGACTACTCCCCTGGCCCCACAGCGGCACACCACGGGCTCCGGCAAGACGTAAATGGTGTCTGCTATCCCTCTCTCCCGGAGCCTCCTGACGATCTCCTCCTTGGCCTCGTGCACCCTCTTCCCCGCCAAATCACCAAATATTTCCCTAAGCCTTCCCTCATAGAATTCCTTTTTGTAGATCTCTGAGGTGGCCCTGTCAAGGAGCTCCCTCTGCTCCTGAGATGTTATACCATACTTCCTGACAACATCGGCCGCTGGATACTCAGAACAGCCCTCCACTTCGATAAGAGGAATGGGCGTTAGCTCGTTCGGGTCCACTCCATATTTTTCTGCAACACCTTTTATTTCTTCTACCGCTACCCAGTCGTAGGGGGCGTGGGCAGGCACGCTCATGACCACACCCGTCCCAAAGGCAGGGTCCACGAAGGTGGCTGGGAGTATGGGAACTTTCCTTCCGTCAAGGGTTTCCACCCTCTTTCCGAGTAGCTCCTCCCCCTTGAATTCTCTTACCACCTTCACACTCCGCTGGTATGACAAAAAGTCTGCTGCCTCCTTTGAGAGGATCCAGCGCTCACCATCAACTTCCGCCTCCACATATGTGGCCTCCGGGTTTACCCAGATGTTCACCACTCCATAAACGGTTTCGGGCCTGTAGGTGGCAGCGACGAGCCTCTTTCCGCCAACCTCGAACTTTATTACTATCATCTCCTCTGGCGTGACCCCCTCCCCCTCTGCCCTGTCGTGGTCGCCAATGGGGATCTTCTCCTTAGGGCACCACACAACGGGGTGGTCCCCCCTCTCTATGAGCCCCATCTCCTTTAATTTTCTGTACTGCCAGCGTATGAACTTGTCATAAGCAGGATTGAGCTCAGTGGTGTGGAAGGTCCTCCTCCAGTCTATGGAGTTGCCCGCCTTTCTTAAATCCCTAATCCACCAATTCATAAAATATTTTATCCAATATTCCGGATCCTTGAACCTTTCAATTTCTTCTTCTGGAACCCCTGATCTGATGAGAATCCTCCTTGTGACTGGATCTCCCTCTCGTAGGCGCCGGGCTGCTGCTGCTATTGGTTGACCGGTTGCATGAAAGCCCTGAGGGTATAAAACGTTGAAGCCTTTCATTCTCTTGTAGCGAGCATATATATCGGGACGGAGAAAGGTAGAGAAAAAATGGCCTAAATGGGGCCTGCCATTCGCATATGGGTAGGCGCCGTTTATAAATATCTTGGGCCTCGAATCGGGGTCTGCTTCAAAAAGCTTTGCTTCCTCCCACCGCCTCTGCCACTTTTCATATATCCAGAAGTCCACCACCCATGCTCATCTTTTCCTCCGAAGGTTTTTTAAAGGATGGTCCTCCGGCAGCGCCTCCCACAGCCCCAACGCCCTTAGGAGGGCCCCTGCGTCTGGGTTGAGTCCCCTTATCTTGTAAAGTATTTTATGGGTATGTGGGAGGAGGTGGCGGAGGTTTGAGAGGAGCTTGTCGTGGGGGAGAGGAAAGGAAAGGCTTGTTACAGATTTTTCACTGGGAGTAATGACTACATGGAGGCCGTCAAAGTGTTGGAAACGCCTTTTTATAATATTTCCGAGGACGGGATCCATCGATACGGAAAGAATTTTATTTAGGGAGATATCTGCCTTTGGGATATACCTGTCGCCCTCGCTCTCGTGGTAGTGCTCGAGCTCGAGCATGGGGCCCTTTCTGTTCCCCCTTCCCTGCTTCCTGATATATTCATTTATCCTCGCCCTAAAGGTGGGTACAAAGCTCCTCCACCTCTTCGTAACTCCGTTCTGCACTACAGCCATGGAGAAGCCTATCTCTCCCTCCTCGGGAAGAGCGGACCTTAGCTCGACATAAGCAAATCTTACCGGCCTTTTATCGCCAACACTTCCATACATCAGCCCCGTGAGGGGGAGGGGGGTATCAATCTTCTTGTAAATAAAGCTTATCCATGCCATCTGCTCCATGTTCCTTACTATCTCCTTGAGTTTTTTCTTATCCAGTCCCCATGCGTAGACAGTGTTCTTTGGAATATTTTCTGACAAAAGCCTCGAGAGCAGTCCCCTAAGCCTTGCTATATCCTTCTTATTTATTTTTTCTGGGAGCACGCCACCGCCTCCTACCAAGTGATATACTGAAGTATCTGATAAATTTATTTACGTTGCCCTTTGAGAGCACAGCGCCCTCGTGAAGGCGGCGGACATTTGAATAGAGGGATCTGACCCTTCCCGGCTCCAAGATCCTGCCATAGTCTACTCCCCTTTGTATGGGCGTCTCTATAGTGGTCAGGGCGGTCTGATCCGAAGGGTTAACGTGTACCTTGAGGCTGTAAAAGTCCTTCCCGAGAAGCCCTCCTACGAATCTGTTCAGCCCGGGATTCCCCGCAATAACCCTTTCTCTCCGCGGACTCTCCCTGAACCACAGCTGTGCATATCCCTCTGTCCTGGGGGACGCCTCCAGCTTGAAGGAGCTGCGGAAAAAATTGTTGGAAAAGTGGGTGAAGGAGGCGCCTATGAGGTTTGTATAAACGCCGGAGGTTGGGGGTATGCGGGAGCGCAGGAGCAGGTAGGTCACGTCCTTCCTGCCCTCCATGTAGGGATGTTCAGACATCACCCCCACCACGGAGAAGTATGTTGTGGAAGCGTCCTGATGTTTTATTTTGCCCATCCCAAAAACGTTTCCAACCGGATCCAAATTCCTTAAGTGCTGTCTTTCAAAGTCTTTTTCAGCCATCACGTTGTAGTCCACGTCCTCGATAGGAAAATATTCTGGATGGTTTCCAAGAATTATTTCGTGGTCCAGTGGGCCGTAAAAGGCTATTATGTCGGGCCTCAGTAATTTGCTACGTAGATGTAAATTTTTAAGAACCCATAAAATCTTAGTGAGCGGTTCCCCCTCCATCCTTCCACCTGAGCACAAACATTATGTGGTCCCTCTCATAGGGCTCCAGGGGGATCTCCTCCACCACCTCGAAGCCCCCCTTCTCCACCTTCCTCCTCTCCTCCCGAAATATTTTCCTCGGCTCCTTTGTCACGTCTATGCTCCTTGCCTTCACGGCGTAGTAGGCGTAGCCCCCCTCCTTGAGGAAGAGCCTGGCGTTCTTCAGGAGGATGTCTGTCTGGCTGGGGTGCGCCACATCCTCATAGATGATGTCCACCTTCCCCCCAACTTCGTCGATATAATTTTTATATTCCTCGGGCTTATTGGCGTCCGCCAGTATGGGAAGGATGAGCCTCCAGTCCTCAGAGACCTTCATGAGCTTGGGCATCACCCGGGGGGCCACGTCCACCCCAAATATTATGCCCTCCCTAATGACGTCCACGATGTGGGAGGCGGTCGTCCCCTCTGCTATTCCAAGATAGAGGATGATGGAGCCGCGCCTGAAGGACCAAGTCCTTAAACCATTTTTTATAGCCGCACAAAGCTTTGACCTGTAGGGATTCCACACCCTATATTCCTTCCCTTTAATTTTTACAGTCCTCTCCCCGTACACCCTCTTGCCCGGCGCAAAGCTGAGGGTGAGGATGTGGCCCTCCCACTCCCACACCCCGGGAAAAACCTCCTCCATGGAAAAAGGTGGGCGCAACCCTCTTAAAGGGGAAACCCCTTCCCATTAGTGTGGAAGAAGAGGAAGAATACCTCAGGCTTAAGGCAAAGATGATGCTAAGAAACCTTCATACACGGAAGAATAAGCCCCTCTTTGATGAGGCCGCCGAAAATATCAATAATGCGGAGCTCTTGGAAATGAGAAACTTTGATGAGCACAAGCTTGAGGATCTTGGCCTCCAGGTACGGTATTACACCTCAAGGGTCTCTTCGAGGTGGGAAAGGCTTGTCACGTACGAACGGGGGAGGTCCACATACGTTCCCCTTCCCCTGGAGGGGGCCCACGTCCTCTATACCCTTGGGGATAAAACCTATATTTCTCATCTCGATGAGGAAGGCAATCTAAAGGAGGAACATCCCGTTGGGGTTAATTCTCCAGGTGAGGGCGTCCATGTCATAATTTTGCCAAAGAGTAAGGATAAGGAGGAGATTGTGGTCTTCCGCTTCCCTTCATCAAGGCCTACGTGATCTCCTGCGGCCCCTTGGCGGCTCCCTGTATTTTTCTTTAACCTCCTTTACCCTTTCCTCCATCTCCCTCTTCAGCCTGTCTGCAATGAACTTGCCCCCAAAGTAGTCCTCCTTGGCGGCTATGGCTATCTTGGCCGCCAGGCTCCTTGCTATCTTTCCCCTCTGCCACCGCTTTGCTGTCCTCACCCAGGGGTGCTGAAATATAATCCCGTGCTTGGGAGGCCTTGTTCCCTTTGTTAGGTGCCTGAAAAGGGCCTTTTCGGCGCCGAGCACCTGTATAGTAGACGCTGGCATGAGGGCGAGCTTCTTGAGGCCGCCGGCCTTGGAGAGGAGCCTTGCACCCAGGAGGGGACCAACCAAGTATTTTATGTTCTTGGCCACCTCCTCCATGGCATTGCTTATGTAGTCCACAAGCATGGACCTATATTTTCTGAGCTCGAGACCAAGGCGGGCAAGCTCCCTCACCATCCTGAGGTCCTCCTCCCCCATCTCAGAGCCCGTGGAGTCGCTGGCAGCTTTAATAATTTTTTCTGCCGTCCCCACCACAGACCTCACCCTTTCCTCAGTAAAGTTATCTCTCATACCCACTTCATAAACAAGCCTCAGGAATGCCTCATGGTCCTTCACAATATTATTGAGCTCTGGGAAGTGGAGCGAATACCACTCCCTCACCCTGGCAGCTATGAGGTTAAACATTGCGTCAACGTCGTCAAGGGCATCTATGGCCTGGATGATGTACCTATCTTTCTCCCTGTAGGCCTCGCCCAGCTTCCTCTTCGTCTGCTCAAGGATTTTTTTCCTAAGGGCATCGAGGGAGACCACGCTTAAAGGTGGAGCGCAACGCTTAAAAAGGCAGGACGCCAACGCTTTTAAAGAGAACGCCTCCACTCCTACCATGAAGGGTGGAGGTCTTTGCCAGGGATCTTAAAATATATAACAGCCTAACGCGTCGGCTTGAAAATTTTGTTCCCTTAAGAAAAAATGAAGTAAGGATGTATGTATGTGGGCCCACCGTCTACGACTACCCCCACATAGGCCATGCCCGCGTCTACAGCTTCTTCGACACCTTCAGGCGCTGGCTCTCCACCACCTACGACGTCTACCACGTCATGAACATAACCGACGTGGGCCACCTCACCGGCGACAGCGACTTCGGCGAAGATAAAATTATAAAGAGGGCGTTGGAGAAGAACATGGAGCCCATGGTGCTGGTGGAAAAAATGACCCGTGCCTTCTTCGAGCAGCTGAACCTTTTGAACATACTGCCCCCAGACCTGGCGCCGAGGGCCTCCTGCCACATCCCAGAGATCATCGAGGTGGTCAAAAGAATAATTGAGAACGGCTACGGCTACGTGGCCAACGGAAACGTCTACCTCGACGTCCACAGGCTCTCAAAAGACTTCCCCTATCCGGAGTTCATCAGCATGAACCTTGAGGAGCTCGAAAGGACCCACAGGGTGGAGCCTGCACCCGACAAGAGACACCCCGCCGACTTCGCCCTCTGGAAAAAAGCCCCACCGGGGCATATACTCCAGTGGCCCTCCCCCTGGGGCTACGGGTTTCCCGGCTGGCACATAGAGTGCACGGTCATGAACGCAAAGTACCTCGGCGAGGAGTTTGACATCCACGGGGGAGGCGAGGACTTAAAGTTCCCCCACCACGCCAACGAGAGGGCCCAGGCCTTTGCGGCCTTTGGGAAGGGCCTTGCCCGCTACTGGATGCACGTGGGCTTTGTAAAAATAAATGGGGAGAAGATGAGCAAGAGCACGGGCAACTTCGTCTACCTCCACGAGGCCATTGAAGAGTGGGGCCCAGACGTAATAAGGTACTGGGTCATCTCGGCCCACTACAGAAAACAAATAGACTACACGGAGGAGAGCCTTGAGAATGCAAGAAACTCCCTCAGGAGCCTCTACTTCTTCGTCCAGGACTTAGAAGAGGCCGGGGGAGGCTCCGCCAGCGACCCCTACAGGGAGAGAACTGTGGAGGCCTTTGCCACAGCCATGAACAGTGACGTGGACACCGTAGGCGCCCTTAAGGCCCTCTTTGAGCTAAGAAACAAATGGTATAACGAAAACCTCTTCACCAAGGTCTCTGACGAAGAGGCAAAGAAGACATATGACGCCGTCGTCGAGCTCGGCTCCATCCTGGGCCTACAGCTCGACGCCCTCACCCAGAGGAGAAGGCTGCTGTCAAAGCGGGCGGATGAGATCCTTAAGATATTGGTGGACGTCCGCGAGGAGCTTAGGAGGAGGAAAAACTTTGATATAGCCGATGAGATAAGAGAAAGGCTTGGGGAGCTTGGCATCGAGCTCCTTGATGTTGGGGAAAAGACGAGGGTGAGGATACATGATAGAGGAAATAATTGAGAGGGAGGAAAACTGGAGGAGGTTGTGTATAAACCTGATAGCCTCGGAGAACGTCATGAGCCCCCGCGCCAGGAGGGTGTACGCCAACGACATGATGCACAGGTACGCCGAGGGGAAGCCCGGCAAGAGGTACTACCAGGGGACCCGCTACGTGGACGAGCTGGAGGTCTACGTCACGGAGCTTGCAAAGAGGGTCCTCCGCTCAAAGTATGCGGACGTCAGGCCCATTTCCGGCGTTACAGCAAACTTTTCAGTCTTCTTCGCCCTTAAGAAGAATGGGGTGCTCGCCAACGTGGGCCTCCCGAGCGGCGCCCACGTGAGCCACGAGCTGGGGGCCCGCGTCCTGGGCTTCAGGACCGTGGCCCTCCCCTTCGACCTTGAGGAGTGGAACGTGGACGTAGACGGGGCCATAAAAGTTCTAAGGAAGGAGGAACCGGACTTCGTCGTCCTCGGCGGCTCCCTCTACCTCTTCAAACACCCCATCTCAGAGCTCTCCCAGGAGTTCACCGTCATCCACGACTCCGCCCACGTCTTGGGCCTCCACTTAGGAGACTTCGGCAACCCCCTTGAGGAGGGGGCCGTTGTGGTCACCGCCTCCACACACAAAACGTTTCCAGGCCCCCAGGGAGGAATAATATTATCCAACGACGAAGAGACCTTCAAAAAGATCTACAACACCACGTTTCCCTACATCGTTTCCAACCACCACCTCCACAGGCTCGCCTCCCTGGGCGTCACGCTGGAGGAGATGGAGCGCCACGGCAGGGAATATGCAAAGAGGGTGGTGGAGAACGCCAGGGCCCTTGCCCAGGCCCTCTACGAGAGGGGGTGGAGGGTGGTGGCAGAGAACAAGGGCTTTACGGAGACCCACCAGATGGCTGTAGACGTGAGGGACAGGGGTGGAGGGGCCTTTGTGGCCGAGCAGCTCGAAAAGGCTAACATAATACTCAATAAAAATATGCTCCCATGGGACGACAACCCGAAGAACCCCTCCGGCATACGGATAGGCACCCAGGAGATGACCCGCTTCGGCATGGGCCCAAGGGAAATGGACTACATAGCTGAGCTCATGACGAGGGCGCTCCGCGACCCAGAGGGGACGAGGCCCTACGTAATAGAGTTCCGCGCGGAGTTCCAGGAGGTAAAATTCGGTGATGCCTAATGGCCCTCCTCAGGGTGAGGGTCCACCCCTCCTCAAAGCGCGAGGCTGTCATCCAGGGAGAGGTCTGGGAGGTCTACGTGAAGGAGCCGGCGAGGAACGGGAGGGCCAACGCCAGGGTCATCGAAATCCTAAAAACTTATTTTAAGCGCGTCAGGCTCGTCCGCGGCGCAAGGAGCAGGCTCAAGGTGTTTGAGGTGGAGGGTTAGATGGAGCGGGCAGCTATACAGACTCGAAATAAGTTGATAAAACTACTTAAATATTTTTTCAGCTGCTCTATCTCGTGTGCGCCCAGATTGACCTTCTCGAGGTTCGGTTTCGGTATTAAAATGAATTTGCAACCCTCATCATCGAGTTCCGCAACAAAAATTTTATTGGGGACGACTTGACGCAATTTTACCGATGAATAATATTTTTCTAACGTTAACAAAATAGAGTCAAGAGTATCATAATCTGTCATGATAAGAACACATCTTTTCTGCGAAAACACATGATGGCCCCACTTACTTAACAGCTTCTTTATTCTTACGTAGCCTCCCTCTATTTTTACGAAGCAGCCCGGCTCCTCTCCACGTGCCACTGCTCTTACCTCTCGAAGATTAGCCGTTTTGTCGTCCCTAACGGCTTGTGTAAGGTCTACAACGCTGACAAGTCCCATTTCCCTCAGTTCCTTCAAGTCTTCCTCTAAAAGTTTGCTAAAGACGAAGCGCGCCTCGTTTCTCCCTTCAAGGATGAAGAGGAATGCGCAGCCGCAGTCCATTACCTCCACCTTATGTCTCCCACAAGGTTTTCGTAACTATCTTTAGCCTCTTCGAAGCTTATGGCCTCTGCTTTGCACCAATTGCCATCTCTGAACATTCTAATAAATCCAACTTTATTTTTCTCACCTCTTTCCAGTGCTGAGGCTATGAAGTCGAGCGAGTGGGTGGAGACCACCACATACCTTTCCTCTGCTACCCCCAGGAGCAGGTCGACGAGCTTGTCTGTGTAGGCGGGGTGCATGTAGGCGGAGGGCT